>JALWJV010000086.1 GCA_026996955.1 Deltaproteobacteria bacterium | reverse complement strand
CCTTGGCCCTGTTGACATGCATGTGCAGAGCGGTGAGTACAGGGTCGTTCTCGGGCCCACCGGGACAGGAAAGACAGTCCTGCTTGAAATCGTGGCCGGAATCAGGAAACCCGATGCTGGCGCCGTTATGGTGGAGGGGCGGGATATTACCAGGCTGGCCCCGGAAGAGAGGAAGTTTGGCATAGTTTATCAGGACTATGCCCTGTTTCCACACATGAGTGTACGGGATAATATTGCCTTTGGCCTCAGGATGCAGGGAAGGGATGCCCGTGAGATTCAAGCCAGAGTGGAGGAGATGGCGGAATTCATGGGGCTGACCACAGTGCTTTCCCGCGCTCCGCGCTACCTTTCCGGAGGGGAGAAACAGCGAACCGCCCTTGCCCGTGCCCTGGTTTTGTGTCCCCGCGTGCTTCTGCTGGATGAGCCGTTAAGCGCACTTGACCGGCTTACAAGGGAGAGGCTTAAGTGTGAGCTGAAACGGATTCATCAGAGCCTGGGCCTGACAATACTTCACATAACCCATGACCTTTCCGAGGCATTTATGCTGGCAGATACTATTTCAGTTATGGGAAACGGAAGTGTATTGCAGCAGGGGACACCTGACGATGTGCTCGCGCGCCCCAATAACAGGCTTGTTGCAGAGCTTGTGGGAATTGCCGGGTTTATCAGGGCAGAGGCTGACGATAAAGGAATGATTCATATCCCTGGAATGGGCAGTGTCAGTGCAGATTTTTTTGAACCTTCCCCTTGCGGCACGTGTAGGCACATACTGCTTACAGTTCCAAACTGGGCAGTTGGCCTTAATGGTCAAGCCCGCATTCCGTCAGACAAAATTTTATGGCAGGGACCTGCCACCATAAGGTCCATTGATGCAACCGGAACAGTTATCTCAATGGAGCTGGTATTGCCAGGAGACAACGTGGTCAGGGCTTCATTTTCTCCCAGGGAGATTAGAGAGCTGGAAAAAATACCTAAGCCTGGTACTGTTTTAGAGTGTTTTATATCTGCAGAAGGGGTTCACTGGGTGCCTGAATCTGCTCCCAGTTGATTGGCTTTCCTGGGTTTCTCCTTCAGATACTGTGCATAATTTCCTGAGGGTATCAACTCAAGATCCTCTGCAGGATGATTGTATTCATAGGCCCATGCCTTCAGGCTTCGTCCGTCAGCAAGATGAACGCGTACCTGTATCCTCCTGTATTCATGCGGCTCCGGCGACTTGTCACTGCACCCCTCGTAGTCATCCAGCACCTTGAAAACATAATCCGCATTGCTAAGCCTGTAGACCTCCCCATATACTTTTTGTTTTGAACACTCAGTCATTTTCAGTCCCGGATAACCGCCTGCCTCATAAAGTTTGCCGTGCACATATCCATCACCAATGAAGTCTGAATATCTTTCAAGCAAATGGTGTTTGGATTGACCAGTATTACGTCTAAGCGTTCCATATACAAAAATATATTCGTGGTTCAAAGGGTAGCTCCTCGGTAACTGTTCAGCGTATTGATGTTAATGATTGTTGGTAAATGGCCTTGTTTTTCGTAAAGTCACTCCAAAATAAGAGCAATCACTACTCTGAATAGATGGAATAGATGCTATTTCATTTTTATTTTTCCTTTTGCTATATTACTGAATAGATACATATAGCAGGTTTTATGGAAGGAGGCTGAAACATTTTCCTGACCCCAGGTGTCAATAAGGAGGTGTAATGATGAATGGCTGGCAGGGCAAGGTTCTTGAGGTAGATTTAACTTCCGGCACTGTTCAGTGGAACCCGCTTGATCCGGAAACAGCCAGGAAGTTTCTCGGTGGCAGGGGGCTTAATTCCTATACCCTGTTCAGGGATGTGGAGCCGGGGATTGACCCGCTGGGCCCTGATAATGTTCTGTGTATCGCCCCCGGCGTGTTAAGCGGCACTCCCCTTGCCCTTTCAAGCCGTGTTGAGGTCAGCACTTTTTCTCCGTATAGCGGAATACTGGGTGATGGGAGCGCCGGGGGCATGTTTCCGACATTTCTGAAGCTTGCAGGAGTGGATCAGGTTGTGGTCAGAGGTGCCTCTCCATCTCCAGTATATCTGTGGATTGAGGATGGAATGGCCCAGCTCAGGGATGCCGCGTGGTTATGGGGGAAAAACACCTGGGAGACTGTTGATGCGCTTAAACAGGAGCATGGCAGGGATGTTCGGGTGGCGTGTATCGGGCAGGCAGGGGAGAACCTGGTCCGTTTTGCATCTACCATCGTTGACAAACATTCCTCTGCCGCAAGGGGAAGTGGGGCTGTATGGGGTGCAAAACGCCTGAAGGCAATAGCGGTACGCGGCACGATTAAACCTTCACTTGCCCGGGCTGAAGAGTTCAGGGAGCTTGCGGATGCTGACAGGAAATTTTTCATAACCGATGATTTTCAGCACAATACTGTTCGGAAGTACGGTACCCATATCGGCGTGCTTACCTGGGAGCCCGGGTTTCGCCATTATCAGCGCTATCTTCAGGAAAAAGACATACCTGAAGCGCTGATGCCCGATTCGTGGAAGCGCTTTGAAAGCGGCAGATATGCCTGCTTCGGCTGTCCGGTTGCCTGCAAGAACAGGTACGTTATTCCTGACGGTCCTTACAGGGGTGAAGAAAACGCGGGCCTTGAGTATGAATCCATTCACTGTTTAGGGCTGAACTCCGGCGTATCCGAGCCTGAAGCCATCATGGTGCTTTCAAATCTTGCTGACAAGTACGGCATGGATGTAATTGCCCTTGGAAATACCATTACCCTTGCAAAAGACCTTTATGCACATGGTATTATTACAGCGGCAGATACTGAAGGGCTTGATCTTGAGTGGGATGATGCGGACGCAGAGATAGAGCTTGTACACCGTGCAGCCATGCGTCAGGGGTTTGGCAATGTGGTTGCCGAGGGGCTTTACAATATGGCAAAGATTATTGGCGGCAAGGCCCCTGATTACTGCTGGCATGTAAAGGGGCTTTCACGGGGAGTGCATCCGCCTGGAATCATGGCCCTTGCCCATGCAACGTCAACCCGCGGTGCGGACCACCTCAGGGGAAGGACATGGGCCTATGGCGAAAATGACGGCGAAGTGTTTACAAGGCTTGTAAGTGAGGGATTTGTTCCTGATGTTGAGACAGATGTGGTTAACTGCCTTACGGTCTGTGAGCGTGTGACGGCAGTGACAGATGCCCTTGGAAGATGCAAGGGGGCAGTTACAAGCTGGGTTGCTGCAGTGCCGCTGGTCTGGAAGTACCCCTTGCTGGATGGTGTGGCAAGGTTGCTTTCCAGCGCAACAGGCATTGATTACACAGAGGATGAAGTCATGAAGGCAGGGGAGCGTATCTACATAACCGAGCGTGCCTTTAATGTTCGTCATGGCATAAGTTCACTGCATGACCGGATACCGCAGAAGCCTGATGTCCGTGATTCCAGCCGGGGTGAGGAGGAACGCAGGGAGCACAGGGAGATGCTCAGGGAGTATTACAGGGTTCACGGTTATGATGAGGAGAGCGGAATACCGCTAAGGGAAAAACTCATGGAGCTTGATCTTCCCCAGGTGGCATCAAGGCTTTATGAAAAGGCCCGTACTGAAAACTGGGATGGCCCTCCACTTTGGGACCTGGATGATTATCCAGGTGGAGGCCGAAGGGCCTGATTTCGGGGCATGTCAGGCCCTGGATTTTTTTGACCAGACTGAAGCCAGCATGGAGCCTGAGAGGTTGTGCCAAAGAGAGAAAACCGCTCCTGGAAGGGCCGCAGCCGCAGAGAAGTATTTGAGAGCAAGGGCCACCGCAAGCCCGGAATTCTGCATCCCAACCTCTATTGCTATGGTGCGGCAGGTCCTGGTGTCCCAGCCTGCTGCCCTGGGGATGAGATAGCCTGCGGCAAGACCAGAAAGGTTATGCAGAATAACTGCCGCTGCTGCGGCAACACCTATAGTGGCAAGGTTGTGGTGGTTAAGGGCAACCACTATCCCGATGATGAATACAATGGCTCCCACAGATATAAGGGGCAGGATTTTCTTTAGGGGCTTGAGCCTTGGTCCCGCCAGTGTGTTAATGGCTATTCCTGCCGTGACGGGGACAATTACAATCTTGAGGATTGACAGGAACATGTTTGCTGCCGGCACCGGCACTGTCTGGCCTGCATAAAGGAGTGTGAGCAGGGGAGTGGCACCCACGGAAAGCAGTGTTGAGCACGCGGTAAGGGTTATGGAAAGCGCCACGTTGCCCCCTGCAAGAAAGGAGATCACATTTGATGCAGTCCCTCCAGGGCATGCGCCTACCAGCACCATGCCTGCAGTGAGCGCTGGAGACAGGTGGAGGAGCATGGAGATAAGCCAGGCGGAAAGGGGCATGAAAAAGTACTGGAGCATTACTCCGGCTGCAACTGTACGGGGCCTTCTTGCCACTTCCAGAAAATCCCTGTAGGTAAGTGTCATGCCCATGCTGAGCATTATGACCCCCAGCAGGGACACTATGGCAGGCCTTGATTGCACAAAGGGCCCTGGCCATAACCAAGCAAGTGCGGAAACTCCTATGGCCCATAGAGGAAACAGAGATGTCAATGTTTTGGTGGTCATGGCAGTGCGAGTTGGTTTTGAGGTGCTTTCAGTTGTTTTCGTGATTCTGTTCCTGCTGGACGGTTACAGCCTTCCAGATATCCGGAACTCCCAGCGGGTTTAAAATACGCACTCCTCGGACATTGAATTCCTGTTCTCCATTATACAGCACGGTCCCTGGACCAACATGGTCTCCGGCAATACCTCTGAACCTGTCCAGCCCTTTCAGGAAATCAGTGGAAAATGTTGCAGCGGACTTGATCTCAATGGGGAAAAGCATCCTTCCTTCCTTTATTAAGAGATCCACTTCGTTGCCATGAGAGTCGCGGAAGAAATAGACGTCGGGCCTGAATCCTCGGTTTAGTGCGCCTTTGATTATTTCTGTGATAACCAGATTTTCGTAAAGATTGCCACGCAGGGGGTCGCGGAGTGCCTGCTGCTCCGAATGGATGCCCAACAGGAATGTCACAAGCCCAATATCCGTGAAGTAAATCTTGGGTGACTTTATTACCCGTTTTCGGATATTTTGAAAAAATGGTGGCAGCTCAAATATGATATAAGAGGCCTTCAGTACCGAGAGCCAGTTCCTGATTGTTTTGGATGATACGCCTACATCACTTGAGAGAGAGGAAATATTTATTACCTGCCCAACACGCCCTGCCAGCAGTGTGAGAAATTGCTGGAACTGTGTAAGCTCCCGTAACTGTATCAGTGCCCTGATGTCACGTTCCAAATAGGTCTGCAGGTAGCTGTTAAAGAAGCGCCGGGGAGCGAGATTTTTTTCGTGCAACCTGGGAAAGAATCCCTTTACTATCAGTTCGAATGGATTCCATTGCTGCTTGTAGTTTCGCAGTTCAGATATGGAAAAGGGCCAAAGGGTTAACACCGCTGTGCGGCCTGCCAGGGACTGGCTTATTGCCTCATGCAGGTTGGGCTGATGACTTCCAGTAAGGATAAACTGTCCAGGTTGAGTATTCTTGTCCACTTTCCCTTGGATATAGGAGAGCAGGGCGGGCATCCTCTGCACCTCGTCCAGGATGCCGCCGTCACTCATCTGGCCTAAAAAGCCACGGGGATCTGCCTCTGCAGCCAGGCGCGTGTCCGGATCTTCTAGGGAAACGTAGGGCTTATCCTGAAACGTCATCTGCACCAGGGTGGTCTTGCCTGACTGGCGGGGCCCCAGGACTGTAACCACCGGATACTCATCCGCACAGTCCAATAACTCCTTGGTAATCTCACGCGTTATCATGTTTTATAAGTTAGTATGTGATTGTGTAAAATGCAACCTTCTGTTCCCGATTTGCACAACAGTCTTGCTGCTTATTTCTGGAATGGTGTAAAATGAAACTGCAGGTTGCAAAATGTGCAGTTTTTATGTAGCCTTGTAACATGCCTCTCGTTGATCGAACAATAGAACCAGTTTTGCTGCAGTATGCCCGTCAGTACCCGGTGGTTACCATCACGGGACCAAGGCAGAGCGGAAAAACCACCCTTTGTAAAAAAATTTTCCATGACAAGCCCTATGCAAACCTTGAATTGCCTGATGTGCGTCAATTTGCAATGGATGATCCCAGAGCCTTTCTGTCTCAATATCCTGATGGTGCGGTCCTGGACGAAATTCAGCGGGCACCGGACATAGTATCATATATTCAGGATATAGTTGACAATGACAGGCGTACCGGCCTGTTCGTACTTACGGGAAGTCAGCAGTTCGAAGTAACAAACGCCATAAACCAGTCACTTGCAGGACGCACTGCGCTTGTGAGACTTTTGCCCTTCAGCCTACAGGAAATCAAGTCTTCATTTCCTTTGCCTGATTCTGATTCTTTGATGTACAAGGGGTTTTATCCCAGAATCTGGGATAGACAATTGAACCCTACCCAGGCATTGCGTGATTATTTTCAAACTTACATTGAGCGTGATCTCAGGCTGCTTGT
>JALWJV010000085.1 GCA_026996955.1 Deltaproteobacteria bacterium | reverse complement strand
GCAGCAATGGCGGAACCAGTGCCTTGAGCACATAGAGGGCAAGACCTTTCCCGGGTCCTGGAGAATCGTCCTCAGGTTTGTACAGCACTGGAGGGGCAGCCTCCGGCTTCCAGGCGGAAAAAAGCAGGATGTAGATCATATAGACCACTACGAGTAGCAAGCCGGGGATTACAGCGCCGACAAACAGATCGCCTACAGATACACCGATAATGTCACCAAGGAGCACCAGCACGATACTTGGCGGAATAATTTGCCCCAAAGTTCCCGATGCCGCTATGGTGCCGGTTGCAAGTTCATGCTGATAGCGGTTATCCATCATGGTGGGAAGGGCAAGAAGTCCCATGGTTACCACCGTTGCCCCGACTATTCCGGTTGAGGCGCCCAAAAGCGCCCCTACCACAACAACGGCAACAGCAAGCCCGCCTCTAAGCCTTCCAAAAACCATTGCCATTGCCCTGAGCAGATTTGAAGCAAGGCCGGAGCGTTCAAGCATCACCCCCATAAAGATAAAGAGGGGCACTGCTATCAGAGTATAATTTGTCATAATGCCCCATATACGCATGGGGAGCATATTAAAAAATCCCCAGTCAAGCCCTATCAAACCAAAAACAAGGGCAGTGCCAAGCAGGGTAAAGGCAACTGGAAAACCGGCAAGAAGAAGTATGGTTAGGGCAAGAAACATCCAGGCAGCAAGATAGTCCATCAACACTCCTCCGTTTCCTGCCTTGAATGAGGCATGGAGTCATACTCAACCCCTGAAATATCCAGCAGGCTGTGAATCAGAAGTGAAATTCCCTGCAGGGCCATAAGGGCAAATGCTAACGGAATTGAAGCCTTCAAGATGTAACGGCCAGGAAGCCCGCCGGGGTCCGGTGACATCTCGTGCATCATAAATGATGAGTGAACGAAGGGAATTGAGGTTGAGATTACCAGATAACAACCTGGAAAGAGAAGCAGCACAGAACCAATCAGGTTAATCCATGCCCTGCCCTTTTTACCCAGACGCTGATAAATCACGTCAACCCTGACGTGGCCGTTGTGTCTCAGGGTGTACGCACCGCCAAGCAGGAAAATCAGTGCAAAGAGATGCCACTCAAGTTCCTGAAGCGCTACAAAACTCATGTGAAATAAATAGCGCATAATCACATCTGCTGTAACAAGGAGCACAAGCAGAAAGACAAGCCAGGAAACAGCCTTGCCAATACACTCACTTATACTGTCTATAATCGCAGATAATCGCAAAAGGAATTTCATAACACAGCCCAGGGGGGAAGCTGGTTCACAAAAAAGGGGCAGAAGCCCTTGCTAGGCCCTGCCCCCTAAACTGCTATTTCATATTAAACCTTAAAACACCAGGGTCTGTTACTTGAGCTCTTTCATTATGGCTTCTGTAACTTCCTTGATGGAAGGCTGACCATCAACAGAAATCACCTTAGGACCATCAAGCTGCTTGAAGTAGTTAACAGCAGCCATGGTGCCTGTCTTGTCGTCATAGTAGATATCATGACGTTTGTCGATTGCTGCATCATCCTGGTCATCAGCCCTTGTCTTGAGGTCACCGCCACATACGCGGCATACCAGCTTGCCATCCTTTTCTACAGGCTTGATTGCATCAAAGGCGATGTGGTTTGGATGGTTAGGATCATTTACACAGAGCCTGCGGCCAGTAATGCGGAGCTTTGCAACATCCCTTGGAAGGACTATCTCGATTACGTAGTCAAGATTGATCCCCTCGTCCTTCAGAGCCTTTGCAAGAGTCTCGGCCTGAACCTTGTTTCTGGGGAAACCATCAAGAATCCAGCCGTTCTTGCAGTCGTCTTCCTTGAGGCGGTTGAGGATCATTGGAATGGTGATATCATCCGGTACCAGATCACCCCTGTCGATATACTCCTTGGCCTTTTTCCCAAGCTCTGTTCCCTCTCCGATGTTCTTACGAAAAATGGCGCCTGACTCGATGTGAGGAAGGTTAAACTTCTCTTTAATAATAGCGCCCTGTGTTCCCTTGCCGCTTCCGTTAGGTCCAAAGATCAAAATGTTCATAAAGGTCTCCTCCGTAGAAAGTTTTGATTAACCGGCCAACTTCAAGTTTGCCAGCATGTGAGTAAATTGGAGTTTCCGCATCTGACAAGCCATTCCTTCATAAAATGAACAGGCATTCAGAGATATTCATTACTTATTAACTCTCATTTCAGTTAATATCAAGCATTATTCGTCCCATTTACACTATAACAAGGCAACTTGACGCCCCTGCCACAACAAATTACTTTTTTCCTAGATTGAGCGTTTCAAAATCTGAAAAAATGTTTTTTTAATGAAATTAAAAGGAATTAATTCGATTATAGCTTTCCAGTTTTGAAACCCTTCGGGATTGCCGTATTTACTGCATCTCCTTTGTCAGAGGAATCCCCATAAAGCAAACTATTATGTTATGGGAATTCCTCTTTCGCGGATCTGCAGCAAATCCGACAATCGCTCAATCTAGGTTATATAAAGTCGCTTAGCGTATTAACAGGGGAAAACACATAAAAAAGGAGGAACGCCATGAAAATTTCCAGCATTTCAAACATCATGACAAAAAGAACTTTTGGGCTGGTAGTGGTGCTGTCCTTGCTCACATTTTTTGTATCTACACCTGTTTTTGCCCACAAGCACCGCTGTATGTCAAGACACGGTTTCCATTCTCCAAAAATACGGGTGATGACCAGAAACCTTTATCTCGGAGCTGACATAATGCGGGTGGTAAAAGCCGCTGTTGAAAACCCGGATAATCCTATGGCTGTACCTGTAGCAGTAGCAGGTGTTTTCAACACGGTTCAGCAGACGGATTTCCCTGCCCGTGCTGAAAAAATTGCGGATGAAATTCTTTTTTACAGGCCTGACCTTATCGGCCTGCAGGAAGTTTCCACATGGCTTATTCAGGAACAGAGCGATTTCATGCTTGGCAATCCTCAGGCAGCAGATCAGGTAGTCTATGATTACCTTGCGATTCTCATGAATGCCCTTGAGGAAAGGGGACTTCACTATAAAGTTGCTGCGGTTGTCAAAAATGCAGATATTGAACTGCCCATGTTTGCAGGCATGAGTGATGACAACCTGCCCATGTTTTCAGACCTCAGGCTTGTTGACCATGATGTAGTGCTTGCCAGGCAAAGGGTTGATGTATCCAACCTGACCACCGGCAACTACAAATATAATGTTTCAATGGAAATAGGCGGGGTGCCTGTTGAGTTTACAAGGGGATACATCCTGCTTGATGCAGATGTCAGAGGCATGGATTATCGTTTTGTAAACACGCATCTTGAGGTAGGAAGTGAAGCAGGGCCAGGCTTTGCAGCTATACAGGCAGCTCAGATGGCGGAACTTCTTGAAATAATCGGGGAAGAATCAAAACCCGTTGTAATGGTGGGAGACTTTAACAGCTCTCCGGAGGACCCTGAAACTCAGCCCTACTACCAGGCGTTGGCAGCAGGCTACCAAGACGCATGGGATGAAAATTCCGCCTATTGCATCACTGAAGGGTTTACCTGCTGCTTTAATGAAACACTGGATGACATTGATGCCCAGTTAACCACAAGGATTGACCATATTTTCATCAAACCGGGCAATCTTGAAATCAGGAAGATCAAGGCAAGGACCATGGGAGATATGCCTTGGGACATGACGTACTCAGGCTTATGGCCCTCAGATCATGCCGGAGTTGTGGCAAAGATCAAATTTCGGAAATGAAGAGTGCTGACGATTCAGTCATTCATTGAGGGACACTATTAACATCTGAAATGGCCAGTCAGACCCTTCCCTTAACTTCACACTTCTTGACTGGCCATCCATGCATTGCCTTATAGAGGTACCCACTCTTTACCATTCCTTTACCCTTTCAAAACCATCATTCTTGCTTGAAACCCTGTACAAACATGTTCAACTAACTGTCAACTCAATGCTCCAGAATCGCATGCTCCTGATAGTATTCTTCAGCTCCCCTGTGCAGGGGTATCTGCAAATCTGTATCTGCAAGACGCTGGGGGCTGATGCCTCTTAAAACCGGTTGGGCGCTTACCAGCGAGTCAATATTTTCCATAATTGCTCTGATTACACTGAAAACAGTATCTGGAGCGACCTTTGCGGATGTGGCAAGTATCGCGGCAACACCTATTGTTTTTACCGGTTTGTCAATGCCCTTATAGATACCTCCAGGGATAACCGTATTACTGTATGTCCACGCACCGTCCCGCTGCCTTGCCTTTCTCGATGGCCTTACTCTAAGCAGCCTGAGGCGGCACTTCTCAGCGCCTTCCCGAAGTGGTGCATAAGGGTGACCGGCAGTAAAGACCACTGCATCAAGACCTCCACTGCAAAGCTCGGTCAGTGCCCTTGCGTTGCTGATATTGTCCTTTTTTTTTATTTCACGGAAATCAAGGCCAATGGTTTTGAACACTCTCCGCAGGGTTGCATACCCTCCGGAGCCGGGCATCCCTGTGCTTATGGTCTTGTGCGCCAGGTCCCGCACTTTTTTTATAGGACTTTCCGCGCGCACCACTACAGTAAAAGACTCCTCAAAAAGCCTGGCAACTGCGCGGACCTCATACAACGGGTAACTGAACTCCCCTGTGCCACTGAAAGCCGCAGATAACTGATCGGACTGGCAAAGGCAGAATTCCACCTGGCCTGCTGCCAAGGCCTTTATGTTGTAGATTGAGCCGGATGTCCTCTGAACCGAACAGAGCAGATTGGCGCTCTCTTCCTGACTGTTGACAAGATTACATATGACTATCCCTGTGGGGTAGTAAATACCGTGCAAGGGCCCGGTGGCAACGGTTATGAATGTGTGCTTCGAAGAACCGTTTTCAGCAGATTTCCGTGTAGTTCCGGCATGTACGGATGGAGGCATTGCAAGCAGGAGCATAACCAGACATGCGCTGGCAATGAAGAATACTTTATGTTGCAGGGCTGTTCCTGGGGCGTTTGGATTCATCGGTGTGTATTCACTTAATCATCATCCTGATGCAGGTAGCGAATATCCTGGGGCAGCTCCCAGGAAAGGACATCAATCTCGGTAAACGAAACAGGCTTGTCTGTGAAAAATGCCACAAGGCGCAGGCCATCGGTATAGTAAGGGTCACCAAGAAGGTTATGGCGCGGGTGGGATGGCGGGGCATATCCAACACCCTTTGCCAGACCAATGCGATTTATGCGCTGGGAGAGAATAAGGGCCTGCATCAGGTACCACCTTGCCTCATCAATCTCAGGGTCAATTACATGGGTAGTTGGGGGAGAGAGTTTTCCTGTGAGCCTGACTCCGATATCACGGCTTATCTGACCAACCAGTATAGGCATGCCCTGGAAGCGGGCAGGTGCAACCCAGAGCCTAAGATGATTTCGTTCATCAATGGTTTCCCTTGCCTTCTGCAGGGCAATATCCTGTTTACGCATGTAAAGATATAGCGGGGAAACTGGTGAATAACGGTAATTTGCTCCAAAAACAAATGACTTTACCATCTTCCAGATGGCTGACAGATGTGCGCTTTCTGCAAGACTCCAGCCCTGAAGGACAAATGCAGGAAGAATGTCCTGGATTCGCCCCACCATAACAAGATTAAGGGGGTCTGCGTAGGAAACCCCATCCTCACCGAACACGCAGCAGGGTAGTTTTTCTATCCATGCCCTAAGCTCATCAAGATCTGTTATGTTTTCTGCTGGCACATCCCCGTTTATGAGGTCAAGTTCATCATCGGAACTGATTGAAAACAGATCTGTATCCTGATTGTCCGACTCAAAGCCCGGAACCCTGGTGAAAAAGAAAAAGGACTTTCCGGGATTATGTGCAGTCTTGAGATCAACAGAGAATGTCTTTGCACCTTCATCCAGCCGAGTATAGATAAAGCCAGAAACAGTCTCTCCCGCAGGGATAAAGGGGTGAATAGCCCGTCTCCTGAACACAGAATCCATTTCCACATTGGAGTAACCGCCAAACGTAAAGTGATTTTTCCATGCAGCTTCGTGTGGTGAATAGTATTCCGGATCAATACTTATGGAAAAAAGCCAATAGAACACGGGGTCGTTATTTCGAATCCTTATCCAAACCGGCTGTATCCCTGTTTCTGAGACAAAGGTCCCGAACAGTGCATTGCTCTCCTCTGCGCTCAATACCACTGCAGTTACCTCTACATTGCCATTTGTCTTGGTCTGCGCCCTCTCCATAAAGCCCATCTGATATGGCTCCTTGTGGGAATAGCGGGCACAGGATGCAAGCAGAAGGACGTGGCAGATCAACAGTGCCAGCCTTATAAGCCTTGATTTACATTCAAACAATGACAAGGATTCCATTATGGACAAGGTTACGCAAAAAGCAGTGGTCAGGAATGAGATGCATTAACCTGGATTGAGCGATTGTCGGATTTGCTGCAGATCCGCGAAAGAGGAATTTCCCATAATAGTCGGCTATATGGGAATTCCTCTGACAAAGGAGATGCAGTGAATGCGGCAATCCCGGAGGGTTTCAAAAGTTGAACAGTATGACAGATGTAACTC
>JALWJV010000084.1:4326-6547 GCA_026996955.1 Deltaproteobacteria bacterium | reverse complement strand
ATTTACTGCATCTCCTTTGTCAGAGGAATTCCCATATAGCCGACTATTATGGGAATTCCTCTTTCGCGGATATGCAGCAAATCCGACAATCGCTCAATCTAGATGTATGATTTTTCATACTGAAATTTTTAATCATAACTTGTCATTAAACAATGGATGTATGCCGGAATGTAACCCTGCATCACCCTGAATTCCTGTCCATGTAGAGGATTCAGGGCTGAATTTTATGGATTTGGAATTGCCGGACATGGGAGAATTGCATTTTCTATGCCACTTACCGCAGTTATTGACATCCGGCTTGCCGAACACTTGACATGGGTTCATGGAAAAAATAGAGTCGTACAACTTCTTTCAATTGACCAATGCCAGGTATGATGATCCTGCCCCTGTATCTTAAGTATCTATAAAAGAGGAACCCTGATGGTGAAGATTCTTGCGGCACCACACATGGAACGCTGTATAGGCTGTCACTCATGCGCACTTGCCTGCGCAAGGCTTGTTTACAAGAGGCTTTCCTGGGAGACAGCAGGCATACGTATTCATTCAACAGGAGGCCTGTCCTCCAGTTTTGCTGCATCCCGCTGTGTGGCTTGCAACCCTGCCCAATGTGTGCCTGCATGCCCCACCGGGGCACTTAAACAGCGCAAGGGCGGGGGGGTAATATTCCAGCCCAAGCTATGTATAAAGTGCGGCAAGTGTGTGCAGGCCTGTCCTGTTAATGCCATCTTCCAGGACAGTAACGGTGATATTTTCGTGTGCCGGCAGTGTGGACAGTGTGTCAGTTTCTGCCCTCATAACTGCCTTGAGTACAGGGAGATTGATGAGGAAACCAAAACTCCGGAGGTGGCAGCATGAAAAGGGACTGGTTCCGGGTTATGGAGGTCCATGCTGATAGCGGTACCTGCACTATTCACAAGATTGAAGGGAGGGGCGAAGCAGTTGGGGGCTCCGGTCTTGCTGCCCTGCTTTTTGAGAAATTTGGAAGTGTCTCTGAACCCTGGGACAGCGAGTCTCAGCCCTTTATCCTGGCAATAGGTCCGCTTACAGGTGCGTTTCCTCTGATGAGCAAGACTGTTGCCGCTTTCAAAAGCCCCTATCACGACCAGTACACAGAAAGTCATGCAGGAGGGCGAAGTGCCCTTGCTCTTCGTTTTGCTGACCTTGATGCCCTTGTGATCACAGGCAGGGCAAAGAAACTTTCCTGTATAGAGATAAGCTCCAGGAGTTTTTCCATGAAGGATGTCTCATTTATGAAGGGAATGGATGTCCAGGAGGGGGGAAAACTTCTAAGGAGCATGAGTTCCGGGGGCTCTGGCCACCGTTCGATCCTGCGTATAGGGCCGTCAGGAGAGGTGGGGTCTGCCATTGCATGTGTAAACTGTGATACTTATCGGCATTTTGGAAGGCTTGGCGCAGGTTCTGTCCTGGGAGCCAAGAACATCAAGGGTATTATAATTCATGGTGACGGAGGATTTGATATCCCGCAGGGCACGGGCTACAAAAAACTCTTTGAGAAGATATATCAGGGAGTTACCGGCACTGCCATGATGAAGAAGTATCACAGCCTGGGGACCCCTGCCAACCTCCAGTCCCTTGATGATCTTAAATCTCTTCCGTGGCGTAACCTCCAACAGACCAGTGACCCGGAGGGTATCAAGGGTGTAAACGGCCAGCGGTTTGCCGATGATACACTGCTTAGAAACGGTGCTTGTTCAGGATGCCCGGTTGGGTGCATTCACATAGGCTTTGTCCGTGAAAAGTTCAGCCAGGATAATCGTTATGTGTACCGTCAGATCGCCTATGATTATGAGCCTGTTTTTGCCTGCGGCACCATGCTCGGCATTACCTCTGCCTTTGATGTCTTGAATGTAATGGATGTAATGGAAAAGGTCTCTGTGGATGCGATTTCAGGAGGCGTAATGCTGGCCTGGGCAACGGAGGCACTTGAAAGGGGGCTTATCTCTGAAAAGGAGACCATGATTCCTCTATCATTTGGCAATGCCGAGGCCTATCGCAAGGCTGCATGGTATCTTGGTACAGGGGCAAACAGTTTTTACAGGCTGCTTGGCCAGGGCACGCTCAAGGCTGCGGCAGAGTACGGCGGTAGTGAGTTTGCCTGTGTTCTGGGCCAGGAAATGGCAGGTTATGCTACCGGAGAGCTCTATTTTGCCGCCCAGTCCCTTGGCTTCCGTCATTCACACCTTGATACAGGGGCATACGC
>JALWJV010000084.1:0-4316 GCA_026996955.1 Deltaproteobacteria bacterium | reverse complement strand
GGCATACGCATACGAGCAGAAACACAATGAAAAGGACCTGAACAGGGCTGCGGATTTTCTGATTAATGACGAGCCAGGTAGGTGCCTGCTTACATCAATGGTTGCCTGTCTCTTTTCAAGGACAGTTTATGTACCTGAGATTCTGGCTGATTGTCTGAATGTGCTGGGTTACGACGATGCAGTGGAGATTGTGGAAAACGGTGGAGAGCGCATAAGGCGCAAACGCTGGGCATTAAGGTTTGCAACAGGCTTCAGGCCTGAGGATATTGTGCTTCCAAAGCGTTTTTACAGCATAAAGACCTGGAAAGGCCCTGTTGACCCTGAGTTTCTTGATGCACTGAAGCGGGAATATGGAGAGCGCCTTAAGGAACTCATTTCATAATCACGCTTGAATAAACCAGAGGTAGGCTCCGTAGGCAGCAAGCATGAACATTCCCTCAATGCGGCTGACCCTGCATCCTGTCCATGCACAAAACAGCATAAGCACGGTCATCAGCGTCATTACCCCCATGTCCCTGTTAATGAGCTCACTGTTCATGTGTACTGGTGTGATAAGGGCGGTTGGCCCAAGTACAAGGCAGAGGTTTGCAAGGTTGCTTCCCACCACGTTTCCTATCACAATATCTCCGTGATTTTTCCTTGCAGCAGCAATGGTAGTGGCAAGCTCAGGAAGGGACGTCCCAAGGGCGGTCAGGGTCAGGCCAATGATCAGTTGTGAAACCGAAAAGTAATTGGCAATTTCAACCGCCCCGTTTACAAGCAGTTTGGAGCCTGCAACAAGGCCAATTCCTCCTCCCATCACAAAAAGTATGCTCCTCGCAATGCCTGGCACTGGTTTTTCAGAGCCGGGATCCGCATCAGGTATGACGGGAATCTTCTCGCCTGCTCTGCCTGCCCAGTATCTTAAAAAACAGATATACGAAGCGTAAAATGCTATCAGAACCAGCCCTGTACCCCTTGCAGCCTCTGCCCTCCACGCACCGGCAGCCCAGACAAACAGCCCGATAACAAGGAGCAGGGGCATGTCTGCTGCAATCAGGCGCCGTCTGAGCCTCAGTGGTGTCATAAGTGCGCCAACACCCATGATAAGGCCGATATTGGCAATGTTGCTTCCAACAATGTTGCCCATTGTTATGTCAGCATTGCCCTGAAAGGCCGCGGTGAGGGAGACGGCAAATTCCGGTGCTGAAGTCCCGAATGCCACAACTGTAAGGCCGATTACAAGGGGAGATATATTCCACCTGCGGGCAGCGTCAATCGCCCCTTTTAAAAAGATTTCAGCCCCGCCGCCAAGGAGCACAAGGCCTGCGGCAAAAAGGACAACGGGGATGGTTAAGGTATGCATTGATTACAGGAAGATGTGTCTGACTATGAGTTCAGCTTGTCGCCTTCAAGAAAACGGTTCAGGGTAACTTCTGCATTTTTCAAGGCACAAAGCTCACCGCACATGGAGCATCCCTTGTCAGAGACAGATTTTCGTGATTCCAGTACTGCCCTTGCATCTTCAGGAAAGAGCATGTTTTCAAACTGCCTGTTCCATTTGAAGTCCCTGCGGTCCTTGCTTATCTGTTTATCCCTTTTATCAGCCCTGCCCTTGAGCTTTACGACATCACCAATATGAGCTGCAAGCCTGGCTGCCTTGACCCCGATGGCAACGTCTTCTTCATTGGGCAGTGCCAGGTGCTCTGCAGGTGTTATGTAACAGATGAGGTCAGCGCCATACATTGAAGACTGGGCAGCCCCGATTGCTGCTGTTATATGATCCCATCCTGCACCTATGTCAGTGGGGAGCGGTCCAAGCATGTAGTAGGGTGCATCCCCTGACATCTTCTTCTGCAGTATGATGTTTGCCTCGATTTCATCAAGCGGTACGTGCCCCGGGCCCTCTACCATTGTCTGGCAGCCCTGTTTGCGGCCTGTTTCTGCAAGTTCGCAGTTTAATATGAGTTCTGCCATCTGTGCCCTGTCAAGGGAGTCGTGAATTGCCCCGGCCCTGATACCGTTTCCAAGGCTTAAAACAGTGTCGTATTTTTTGAGAATATCACATACCCTGTCAAAATGTTCGTAAAGCGGATTTTCCCTGTTGTTTTTCATCATCCACTGAATCATAAGGGTTCCGCCCTTGGAACACAGGCCTCCATAGCGGTAGCCCTGTTTCTCCATGCGTTCAATGGTAAACAGGTTGATTCCGCAGTGAATGGCCATAAATCCAATGCCGTCTTCACACTGACGTTCAATGAGCTCAAAGAGAAACTCCGGATCCAGCTTTGACGGGTCACGATGTTTTCTGATGGTTTCACAAAAGGCCTGGTAGAGCGGGACATTTCCAACAGGCAGGGAGGAAACTGAAAGGACCTCTCTCCTTATCTCGTCAAGGTCCCCTGCAGCAGAAAGCTCCATCAGGGTATCTGCCCCCTCCCTTTCAGCAACCATTGCCTTTCGCTTTTCGTGTTCAACATCACAAACGTCACTTGAAGTGCCAATTGATGCGTTGATCTTTGTGCGGAGCCCCTTTCCTATTCCCACTACCTTTTTATCATTAAATCTGCCCCTTGCTATAATGATGCGACCGGCAGCAGTTTCTTCCCTTACATATTCTGCAGATACACCTTCATCAGCGGCTACCTGCTCCATTTCCGGCGTAATATTGCCCTTTACGGCTTCCTGTAACTGGTTTTTCAATGTTTATGCTCCTTAAAAAAATATTGCCTGGACTGAGCTGTTTCAGGCACGGCTATACTACTCATCAAGTGAAGTCTTGAAAAGACCTCGTTTAATCATTAAGGTTGAATCCAAGTCTGTGTAGAGACATATAACCCAAATTTTTGTGAGGAGGCTCTTTATGAAAGTATCAGGCAGAAATATATGTTTGATAGTGGCATGTGTTGCAGTTTTTGCTGTAGCAGCACCAAACCTTCAGGCAGTTGCTGGTGATGTTCCAGTTTTGTCAAACAGCGATTGCATAATGTGTCACACCAAGGAAGTGACTGATATTCAGACAGCAGGCGGAAAGCACAAGACAGAGATAGGGTGTCAGGACTGCCACGTTGGTCACCCCCCCAAGGTGCGTGAAGGTGTTATTCCCCAGTGCAGCATGTGTCATGAGGGAGAACCGCATTTTGAGGTGGAAAACTGTCTGAGGTGCCACTCCAATCCGCATACGCCGTTAAACCTCACTTTGGGCAAAAAGGAAAAGGCAGTGTGCCTGACCTGTCACCCCGAGGAGGGACAGCAGCTTACCGAGCACAAGAGCCACCACACTGTTATGGCATGTACTGACTGCCATGATAATTCAGCCCACGGCATAGTGCCCTCCTGTTTCAAATGTCACAAGCCCCACTCTCCGGATATGTCAGACAAGGATTGCAGCAAGTGTCACAAGGCGCACATGCCCCTTGTTGTAACATACGGTCCTGATACGCCTAACAAGGATTGTGGCGCATGTCACAGCAAGGAGTTCAAGCTTCTTGAGGCAAGCCCGACAAAACACCACAATGTTTCCTGTGTACAGTGCCACAATGACGTGCACAAGACAGTGCCCAAATGCCAGAAGTGTCACGGAGAGCCCCATCCAAAGGGTATCCTCTCCAGGTTCCCCAGTTGTCTGAGCTGTCATAAGGATCCGCACGATCTGAATGACTGGGTCAAGAAGAAAAAGTAACGCCGTGAATAGCACCAATGTGGGTATCTTCAGATGATACCTGCTAAAAAAGATGAGTTCTGCACAACTGGTGCAGTGAATATATAACCGGAAAGTTAGTGCACCCTGCTGTCTTATGGATGGCAGGGTGCACCGGTTGTCATGCAGGCAGGGCGGCTTTGGGAACTGCCCTGCCTGTATCCGTAATTTTGTAATGGAGTTATAATTGCGGCTCTTTGATGAGTTTAAGTAATGCTCCATGAGGAGGCAGTGATGAGATTAGCGTCGGGGATAAGGTATTGTTTTTTTGGTTTCAGCATGATCTTTTCGGTGTTTCTGGTTGCCTCATGCGTGGCAAAGGGAAACGCCGTTCAGCATGAAAAAAAGGCAGTGGAGGAAACGGCTGGTTCCCAGCAAGCGGCTTCTGCCCCTGCTGCAGAAACTGATAATAAGGCTGAGTCAGCAGAGCAGCAGACGGCATCGCAAGCCTCCTCGCAGTCCAGTGCCTCTTCTGAAGACACAGGGGATGTTTATGCCCAGATCCCCAAACCCTTTACTGCTGTGCAGTGTGGTCAGTGTCATGAGTCAATCTACATGAAACTCAGGTCAAATGGCGGTAAACACAAGTTTGTCTGCCGTAACTGTCACAAGCAGTTCCACTCATACAATCCGGTAC
>JALWJV010000083.1 GCA_026996955.1 Deltaproteobacteria bacterium | reverse complement strand
TGTCCTTAACTCCTTGAAAAATCTAATTTATTTATACCGTATCATCACATTAGGAGCAAGGCTTATTTTAAATTTTAACTGTATTTTCAGATAGATAATTTTAAGGACTTTTTACGAGTCCATCAAAGAAGTTACACAATCTAAGATACACATATAAAGGTGGCGATTCACTCAAAAAGCAGTTTCCAAAAAACAATCCGCACGGGACTGTTTATTATCCAGTAACCAACACGCCTTATAGATTGTTGCATAAAGTAACATCCCTGTTCAAAACCTCAACACAAATCGTGCTCTGCTTCAAACCAAAATCGTTTATTCTTAAATTACAGGGTCAATACTCTGTTTTAATAACCGGCTGTACTTTACATACCTTGTTAAAGATGGTTACAATCAAAAAAAATTTTGTTCATTCAATTTGGACAGATTCGAACTGCGTCACAAACCCAAAAAATAACGCCACAAAAAATCTTTACCGTAGTGACATGAGGGTCACTTGACCTTGCATGTAGTTCTTTTATTGGTGAAGAAAAGGTGTATCGTTTTTTTATTCAAAAGCACAAACTCACTAAGGAGGAAAAAGTATGAATACGGGGAAAGCTAAACTACTGGGGATGTTGGGGGTAATCCTCATTATGATATTTACAGTTTCAAGCATGACCATGGCAGGAGACGGGGCTTCTGCCTCTGAAACCGCCACAAAAATCCCGTTTACCAAGGACATGGGCATCGTGATGGCAGTCCTGGGTCTGGCAATCCTGATGTTCATCTTTGAATGGGTCAGGGTGGATGTTGTTGGCTGGATAATGATGTCATGCCTTCCCATACTTGGTGTAGTTTCACCCAAAGAGGCCATAAGCGGACTATCCAGTAACGCCGTTGTTTCAATTATAGCAGTAATTATCATTGGAGCCGGGTTGGACAAGACCGGCTGCATGAATGTCCTTGCCAGAAATATACTTAAAATTGCAGGAAAATCTGAAACCAGGATAATGACCCTTATCTCTGCAACAGTTGCCTTTATCTCCAGTTTTATGCAGAACATAGGTGCCGCTGCCCTGTTCATGCCTGCTGCCATCCGTATAAGTAAACAGACGGGCATCCCCGTATCCCGGATACTTATGCCAATGGGTTTTTGTGCAATCATAGGTGGAACCATCACGCTTGTTGGTGCAAGCCCTACTATCCTCCTGAATGACCTTATTGACCAGTCCAACCAGCTGGGCCTTCTCGGTGTGCAGGTAGAACCCCTTGGCCTGTTCACTCAGACCCCGATTGGTATAGCCCTGGTGGCATCAGCAATTCTGTACTTCATACTTGTTGGCCGATTCATCCTCCCCAAAACCGGTGGACAGGAAGATGCCAGCCTGGTTCCTGCCTCAATAGCAGACACCTATCAGGAAATTGCAGGTCTGTTTGAACTTGAGGTTCCGGAAGACTTCAAACCGGCTACAATTCAGCAACTGCACGTGCGCACCAGATACCGCGTATCCATTGTGGGAATATATAATCCTGAAACCAGAGACAAAAACTTTGCTCCCTCCCGTGACGACAGAATCTTCCCTGGTGACACCATTGCCATCATTGGAAATGAGGACAGTGTTAAAAGATGTGCCAGGGACATGGGGTGGAAAATCAAGGATGACCTTGAGGTCTTTGCCGAAGATTTCTCTCCCAACAATGCGGGCCTTGTGGAGGGTATAGTTTCTCCGCGCTCTGAACTCATTGGAAAAACCTTGAAGGAGGTACACTTCCGCCGGTCCACACAGGTAGTCCCGGTTGTCCTCTGCCGTGATGCCCAATGCCAGTTCCAAAACATTACCGAGGTGCCGCTAAAACCAGGTGATGCACTCCTGCTGTTCGGACGCTGGGAGAGTTTCCATGCCCTGAAGGAACACAAGACATTTGCCTTCACCACTGAGATACAGGGTGAAATAATGAGGGAAGACAAGGCCAAGATAGCTGTTTTCTGGCTGATTGTTGCCATTACCCTTGTTATGGGTTTTGAGCCCATAACTGCAGCCCTTGGCTTCCCCATGAAATTGTCGCTTTCAGTCTGTCTGCTTACAGGGGCACTTGGCATGATACTCACCAAGGTGCTCTCTGTTGATGAGGCATACCAGTCAGTTGACTGGATGACTGTCTTTCTGCTTGGCGGCCTCATACCGCTGGGCCTGGCATTTCAGAAGACCGGTGCAGCAGAGTGGATTGCAACCACAATTATGAATGCCATAGGAACTGTGCCAAACATTGTGTTCCTTCTGGTGGTTGGGCTGCTCACATCGTTCTTTACCCTTGTTGTGTCAAACGTGGGCGCAACAGTGCTCCTTGTGCCTCTCTGCATGTCAATGGCTGTCCAGGCCGGTTCTGATCCACGGATCACAGCTATGGTTGTTGCCATAGCAGCCTCCAACACATTTGTCCTGCCCACCCACCAGGTAAACGCACTTATAATGCGTCCAGGTGGCTACAGAACTGTGGATTACGCCAAGGCCGGTGCCGGCATGACAATACTCTTCCTGGTAGTTCTGATTGGAATGCTGTACCTCTTCTACTAACAGTACAATAAAGCGCTCTTCTGCGAACCGTGCCAAGGTAGCATTCACGAAAAATCTGGAATAGTTACTTAAACATTTTTGAAAAAAACAATAATTCCGATACAGATATACAAGACCATGCAGTTATCAATTATTGAAGCAGAGCAGATTGGCCTAGGTTGAACCAAATTAAATTGCTGTTTTTCTCTGGAAACACCTCCAGGACTAATCTTGGGCTTAATCTGCCTGTATTGAAAGGAGCGGTTAAGAATGGATATTACACGCAAAAGGTTCTGCACAGCAGGTCTGCTGCAATGCATTCTGGCACTATTTATTGTACTTTTAATCGGGGAGGCAGTGACCTATGCGTCAGCAGGACAAGGCCATGAAGTCGGGAATGCCCATGAACAGCTTGTAGTATTTGGGAAAATTGTAAATCCACACGGGGCAGGCGTAGGGGACGCTAAGATAACCATATTTTTCAATGGCAAAGCCCTTGAGCCTCCCCATTCTGGTCATGGCGGACACGGAGAGCAGGGAATAACAACAGAGCGTGACGGCACATTCCAGGCAGAATTTCAGGTACCAGAAGGAAGCAGCAAACACGCCAACATTGAAGTGGAGGCATACAAGCCAAGCTATGAGAGGACCAGGGTTGAAATCAAAGACCTTGCCACAGGAAAGCACGGGCTTGCAGCAACTGCCCATGTGGAGATAAAACGCACCCTTGGACCTGCCTTCTGGATAGCAACAGTTGTCTTCATTCTTGCTTATATCCTCATCTCCTTTGAGCTCCTGCACCGTACCCTTGCTGCAATGCTCGGTGCATCCACAATGCTGGTAATAAGTTACACCCTTGGCTCATTTAATCCTGAATACCACATACTCTCCTACGAAAGCGCCATTCATGCCATAGACATGAATGTTATATTTCTGCTTATGGGTATGATGATAATAGTGGGGATATTGAAACACACGGGTGTATTTCAATGGTGCGCCTACAAGTGCTACCAGCTTGCAAGGGGCAATGTCATTATTCTCTCCATAATCCTCATGTCTTTTACGGCAGTTGCGTCGGCATTCCTGGATAATGTCACCACCATGCTGCTGCTTACACCTGTATCAATAGAAATTGCTCTATCCCTAGGTATATCCCCAATAGCCCTGTTGCTTCCGGAAATACTGGCGTCAAACATAGGCGGCACAGCCACCCTGATAGGTGACCCGCCGAACATCATGATTGGCTCCTACGCCGGGCTTACCTTCATGGATTTCGTTGTAAATCTTGCTCCGGTATGCCTGGTCTCGATGGTGGTGCTCTTTGGTTATACCAAGCTGGTCTATGGAGGCGAATACAAGAAGGCAACGGTAACTGATATTCAGGCATTTATTGCAAAGCTCCGTGAGGAGTACCAGATCACCGATGGCACCCTACTGACAGTGGGCCTAATCATCATGTCCATGGTTATTGCCATGTTTCTTACCCACGGAGTGCTGCACATGGAGGTCTCCATTGCAGCACTGTTCGGTGCGGCCCTCCTCTTTACCTACGGACTTGTAACCAAGAAAATTGACCTGCTGGAATTGATAGAAAAAGATATCGAGTGGACCACTCTACTATTCTTCATGTTCCTGTTTATTCTTGTTGGAGCAGTTGAAGACACCGGCCTTCTGGACATCGTTGCAGACTGGGTACTTCATCTATCCCACGGAAACCTCGTTGCATCAATCTGTCTCATACTGTGGGTTTCAGCAATAATGAGCGCCTTTGTGGACAACATTCCGTTTACCGCAACCATGCTCCCCATTGTTGCATACCTCACTCAGGTAATTCCAGGGGCACAGTCGGGTGTTCTTTGGTGGGCCTTGGCCTTTGGCGCGTGCTTTGGTGGAAATGGCACCATGATCGGTGCAAGTGCCAATGTTGTTACCATTGGTATTGCAGAATCCGCTGGATATCCCATGAAGTTCATAGGATTCATGAAGGTGGCGTTTCCTTATATGATAATCAGCGTGGCTATTGCCAACGTATGGCTGCTGCTTGCATACTAAAGAGGGAGGAGTGACATGAACGTAAACAAAGACAACATCCTCAAAAAAATCCTTATGCCTGTTGATATTGACGGGGATAATACCCAAGCAGTGCAGCTTATGAAATGCGTTGCATTAATGCTTGACCAGCACATTGAGAAAATAACTCTGCTGCACGTTACCGGCGGCAAATACCTTAGTGAACACATGGTCAATATTGATATAAGGGCAGGCCAGCTAATTTCCACGGAACAATTCAAAAAACTCAGGCAGCCCTACATTGAAACCCATGTAAAGCCGGTATTGGAGAAGATTAGCCAGGAGTTAAAATCCCAAGGCATTAAAACACCGGTGGATATTATGGTACTGGATGGTGAACCAGTTGATCAGATTGTAAAGACTGTTAACGAGAGCGGCTATACATCCCTTGTGCTACAAAGAAGTGACAAATCCACAGTGGCAAGCATGTTTGTTGGAAGTGTAGCTGCGGGAATTCTTCATCGTGATGTGAATGCCACCATCTATCTTTCAGCAGCACATGGCACTGCTCCACTAAGCTGTCCTCCTACAAGTTGCCTGGTTGCAGTAGATGGCTCCAAAAATTCCAGGGAGGCCCTGGACAGGGCATGCCTTCTTGCCCAAGCCTGCGGGGAAAGTATTCAGAAAATTATCATAGCTCATGTACTTGATACAGCTAAGTTCAGTGAAACACTCACTGAAGGTTCTGAACAGACTATAAATGTGGAGCCGGTAGATGATGCCTTAAATAAATTACTGGGGCACGGAATTCCAGAAAATAAAATAATCAGGTCTGTATCACTTGGAGAGCCGGCGGAGGTCCTGAGTGACCTTGTTAAGAAACACAATGTTGACCTGATATTCATGGGCAGAAGGGAGCGAGGCGCATTAAAGGAACTCTTCATGGGAAGTGTATCATCAAGGATCATCAGCAGATGCCCGTCTCAGACCATTGTACTGGTTACATCAAATTAGAAGCGCAACAATAAATATTATAAGAATCCTAGCCCGGCCATTTAGCCGGGCTTTTTAGTTGTTAAAAGTCGGCATAAAATTTTTAATGGTAGTTATTGGCATTTTTTTATTTTTATCATTGCACCACTCCGTGATGCGCAATATAGATGCTTACATATACAATTTCCCGCGCAAGGAGAAAAGAGGTTATGTTCAAAGCAATTCAGGAAAAACTAATGGGCCTGACCATTCGTCAGCGACTCCTGATGCTGAATTTTTTAGTTTTCACCTTCATTACCATCCTTGTTACCGCATATTCGTGGCAGATACTCTCACTTGAGCAACAACTTGAAAGTATAGAGAGGGTGAACAACCTCTTCCACAATGTCCTTGAGGTAAGAAGGTACGAAAAGGATATTCTGCTTGGGATAGGCTCAAATAATCTTGAACACCTACAGGAATACTTGAGACTTGTGGATGAAGAATCCGAGCAGATGGTTGATGAAATCATTAGGCTTGCCGGTGAAGGGGCATACAAGGAGTTCAGGATTGCCCTTGAAAACTACGAGACACTGGTCTGGCAATATGCCCAGAAGGGTGCAAGGTTCAACGGCTCTGAGCTAAGAATTTACGGCAGGACCATGTTGAGCCTGTGCGAAAAAATCCTGGCGGTGCAGAATCATCAAATTCATGAAGGGCTTATCATGATTCTGTACGGCTTTACCATTATACCAGGCGTTTTCATCGTCCTTTTTGTCATTGCGGTTCAGATACAAACAAAGAATGTGCTTGAACGCCTAGAAGTCCTGCAAAAGGCAACCAGGGACCTGCTGGAAGACCGCTTCGAACCGATTGAAGATGCTGCAAACCGCCAGGACGAAATTACTGAGCTTATTCACGCCTTTAACAAGATGGCAAAGGAACTTGAAATAAAGCAGGAAGAGGTTCTGCAGTCGAAAAAACTTGCGGCCATCGGTACATTTTCATCCGGGATTGCCCATGAACTCAACAATCCATTAAATAACATCTCTCTTTCCACTGACACAATACTTGAAGAATTTGACGACCTTGACAAGGAGGAGATCAAGGAGATCCTTGAAGACATCATGGCCCAGACAGAACGCGCAAGCAAGATAGTCCGCAATCTGCTTGAATTTTCCAGAGAAAAGGCGCCCTCAATCTCTCTTATAAGCATCAAGGATGTTATTGACAGCACTGCCCAGCTTATTGAAAATGAGCTCAAGATAAAAGGAGTCCACCTTGAAACTTGCGTTGGAGAAAACCTGCCTAAAATACTTGGCGACAGCCACAAACTTCAACAGGTCTTCCTGAACCTGTTCCTAAACGCAATACAGGCAATGCCTGGTGGAGGGCTTATCCACGTTGACACACGGGAAGAACCCGAGGGATTTATAAGAATTGACGTGAGTGACTCAGGAGAGGGCATCCCCCAGGACAAGATTGACAAAATATTCGATCCGTTTTTTACTACCAAGGCCGTTGGCAAGGGAACGGGCCTGGGACTTTCCATCGTTTACAGCATAATCAAGAAACATGGTGGTCACCTGGAAGTAAAGAGCAAACCGGGAACAGGTACCACCTTTTCAATTTTTCTGCCCATAGCCTCTGAAAACATCAAGGACGACTCTGATAATGCAGGAGATGAGACTGAAAATAGCAGTAGTTGATGACGAACAGAGTGCCCGGAGCATGATAAAACGCTTCCTGGAAAAAGAGGGGTACAGCGTTACAGCATATGCAGACGGGCAGTCGTTTCTCCGTGATATCCGCTCATCTCCCTACAATATTGCACTGCTGGATCTTGTCCTTCCTGATATAAACGGCATTGAGATCCTAAAGACCCTGAAGGAAGTATATCCTGATACAGAGGCCATTATTGTTACCGGCCACGCCACCATAGAATCCGCAGTAGATGCAACCCGGTTGGGGGCATTCCATTACCTGACCAAACCATGCAGGAAGCGTGACATCTGCCAGATGGTGGATCGGGTAAAGGAGAAGATCCTCAGACGGGAGGAGAAGCGCCAGCAGGAGCTTGCCCTTCACGGAGATGGTCTCATCCCCGGGTTTGTCGGAGCAAGCCCTGCCATGCAGGAAATTTTTAATATTGTCCAGAAAGTCTCAATGGTCAACTGTAACGTCCTGCTTGAGGCGGAGACAGGCACTGGTAAACAGATGGTGGCAAAGGCAATACATGACTTAAGCCAGCGCAGGGACCAGCCCTTTGTCTATTTTAACTGCGGAGGTTTTACAGAAGAGCTGATCTGCAGTGAACTTTTCGGACATGAAAGAGGGGCATTTACTGGCGCCAACACCACCAAGAAAGGCCTTTTTGAAACTGCCGCAGGGGGAACTGTGCTGCTGGATGAGATTGGCGAAATGTCCATGCCAATGCAGGTCAAACTGCTGCACGTCCTTCAGGAAAGGCAGGTGCTAAGGGTGGGAGGCAACAAGCCCATTGACCTTGATATTCGTATAATTGCTGCTACCAATCGGGATCTTAAAAAGGCCATAGCCAAAGGTACATTCAGGGAAGACCTCTACTACAGGCTAAATGTGGTGCGCATTCAGCTTCCCAGCCTGGCAGAGCGCCGCTCTGATATTCCGCTCCTTGTAAGGCACTTCATCAAGAAATTCAACAAGGCATTTGACAAGGACGTAAAGGGAATCTCCAAAGGGGCGCTGAAACATCTGATGAGCTACAACTTCCCGGGAAACGTCAGGGAACTTGAAAACATGATTCAAAGGGCAGTTGCCCTGTGCGAAGGAACGGAAATTTCCCTGAAAGACCTGCCTGAATCAATCAGGGACCTTGCCTGGGGAGATCTGGGTGAAGAATCTCTGATATCCCTGGAGGAGGTTGAAAAACAGCACATTACGCGAGTCCTGGAGAAGACAGGCTATAACAAAAAGCTTGCAAGTGACATACTGAAACTACCACGTACAACCCTGTGGAGACGCATGAAACAGTTTGGCCTGGACAAAAAGGACAAGACCTGAACCAGACCTCAAGGCGCACCTCCCTGAATCACCCCGCACCTCGCCCTGTTTCATTCTGAAACTTTCTGATTTCCCAACCTGTTTTTACCGCCTGTATTCAAGGCAAAAAGGCCCGCCAGCAACCCCTTATTTCATTATGAAACACGACACACTCCGGTTTTCTGAAATGAAACCGCTTCTCCGCCTGGTTCCCTGCCCGGAATTATAAAATCCACTAAAAAAATCAGCCTGATTCACCAAAAATTCCACTTCAAACCGGTCTATCTCCGTCAAACCCGCCCCAAACCGCTATTTTAAACTGGCACGCCTGTTGCATAGGGAGCCGGTTAAGTTCATTGCTTTTGTCCATGGACCTAAGCCCCTTAACATTACGGCCACGGGCATGACACTTTACGGGAGCAGGAATCAAACCCATGCATTCAGCGCCGATACAGGGGCAATACAAATTCATAAGTAGGAGGAGAATATGCACAGGGAAAAACCACCAGACTCATCCTAGCTCTGTCCGCTAAAACTTCATCAGGATTTCCTGGCCAGAACATGGCCTGGATTAACCGGCAGTATCCACTATCTCACTTTTCACTGCCAAGATAATTTATTTCAGACTTCACCCGGCAATTTTCATTTCGTGTTTTCACCGGGAAAGGGAGGTTAAACAATGCTTCACATGTATCTTCCAATAGCTGGAAACAGCGTAAACATCCTAATCATACTTGGACTGGGTGGCTTTGTAGGCCTGCTGTCCGGCATATTCGGTGTTGGCGGCGGCTTTCTGATGACACCCCTTCTGATAATGTTCGGAATTCCCCCGACAGTTGCTGCTGCATCGGACTCAAACCAGATAGTTGGCGCATCAACATCCGGTACACTGGCACACTGGCGCCTTGGAAATGTTGACTACAAGATGGGCCTGCTGCTCCTTATAGGCGGTATCATCGGCGGAACCCTTGGTGTTCAGGTAATCAAGATTCTCAGGGCAATGGGAAACGCCGACTTCCTCATCAACATCACTTACGTTATCATGCTGGGCGGTGATGGCGGTTACATGTTCTGGGAGAGCCTCCAGGGACTTAAAAAGGGAGAGGCACCTCCGGCTGAAGAGGAAAGCGCTCCCAAAAAGGAATCAGCCTATGCCAGGGCACTGGCGGCACTGCCTTTCCAGACCGATTTTGAAAAATCAGGTGTACGCATCTCAATGCTCCTCCCCCTGATCTTCGGAACACTGGTTGGTGTTCTTGCAGCCATCATGGGCGTTGGCGGCGGCTTCATCATGGTACCGGTCATGGTTTACCTGCTCCGCATGCCCATGCACGTTGTTGTTGGCACAAGTCTTTTCCAGATACTTTTCACCTGCGTAAATGTTACAATCATGCAGGCATACAGCAACCACACAGTTGACTTTGTACTGGCGCTTCTCCTTCTTATCGGCTCAACAGTCGGGGCCCAGGTAGGGACCAAGATCAGCAAGAGGCTCAAGGGCGACCAGCTCAAGATATTGCTCGCCTGCCTGGTCCTGCTGGTCTGTGTGAAGATGCTCTACGGGCTGCTTGCCACACCGGACATCATGGTTGCAATTGCAGGTGGACACTAAGAGAGTGGAGGATATAATCATGCGTTACACAAAGAAATCATGTAAATTACTCAATACTACCGCAAGCGTCGTTCCGTTGCATTTAATATTGGCATTTATATTCGCCATTGCTGTTGTAATGGCTACAGACAACTGCAACGCCCAGAATGTTTCCATCAAGGCCGATCCTTCTCATATCCAGATAAGTGCCTTTTACGACGGGACATCAATCAAGGCCACTGGTACAATACCGGCCGGTACTGATATTGTGGTAAGGATTACCGGTGAGGGCGAAGAGATCCATCTGAAAAAGAAGGGCAAGGTTGGCGGGCTTCTGTGGATGAACACCGGCGCCATCACCTTCAAGAATATTCCTGCCGTATTCATGGTCTATACAACACCTGAAATGGCAAAGATGGAAAACCTCAACGAGATGCTTGGATATTTCTCCGTCAAGGACAAGGTGGAAATAGAGCCTGTTGATGAGGCCAAGGAGTTCCTGTTCAAGGAGTTTACCAAGTTAAAGGAAGAGGAAGGCGTATATATCATTGATACCAAGTCTGTGAAATATAACGGCACATCAAACGGGGAAAGACAGTTTGAGATAGACATCAATGTTCCCCCCAAGATGAAACCCGGTGAGTACTCTGTAGAAGCCTATGCACTTTCCGGAAGCAACATCGTGGGAAAGGCTGATACAGAGCTGATAATTTCACTTATCGGTTTCCCTGCCTGGATATCCGGACTTGCATTTGGTCATGAGCTCCTCTACGGAATCATGGCAGTTGTAGTGGCAGTTGTGGCAGGTCTTGTTACCGGCATGATCTTCAAGGACAAGGGCGGGGCACACTAAGGCAACCTTAAGGTTTGCCGAATGTGCGACCAGAACAGGGTTGAATGCTTCATGGAGAAACCGGCGGAATGTTTGACAAAGCCATAAACTGGGCAAAAAATCTGGTGAACAGTTCAGGCCGCAGCAGCGCCAGCGGTCTGTCATTCATAAATACATTTGCCCGGTTTAGAGAGATACTTGCCATTAACAACCAGTCTCTTGAGCTCATTGCCGATGCAAATGACAAGCTCAGTGGTGAGTACATTTTTGATACACATTACATAGAAACTACCTGTATCAAAATCTCCTCACTGGTTGAGAAACTCATTTATGCACTGGATGAGATGGCTCCTGGCAAATATCTTGCCCTCCATGATGCATTCAACCGCATCCATTACGATATAGAAGACATCCTGGCAGGGCGGCAGCCAAGGTCAGAAAACCGCCTTATCATCCCATACAGCGATATTAACAGGGATATGGGTGATGAAGTGGGCGGCAAGAACGCCACCCTTGCCCAGGTTGGAAATTTCATGGGGATCAGGATCCCTGACGGTTTTGCAGCCACAGCGGTAGCATTTGCCCGATACATGGAGCAGGACAGACTGGGCGAAAAGATAAAGCAGATTACAGACAGCTGGGAAAATGATGAGATAGATTCCGCCACGGCATCAAGCCGCATACAGCCGCTGATACTGGCTGCAAAGATACCGACAGATCTCAGGGCTGAAATATCGGCTGCGGCAGCAGCAATTAAAAAAAGGCAGGGGAAAAAGAAAATTTTCTTTGCGGTAAGAAGCAGTGCATGGGGAGAGGACAGCGAACACTCTTTTGCCGGACAGTACAGCAGCATTCTCAATGTGCCTGCCTCAAAGCTTGGTGAGGCATACAAGAAGGTAATAGCAAGTGCATACAGCGCATCAGCCCTTGAGTACCGCAGGCGCATTGGCTACACGGAAAAAGAGGTCATTATGCCAGTGGGCTTTCAACAGATGCTTAACCCTATGTGCAGCGGAGTCCTCTACACCTATGACCCTGTGGCACCTGCAAAGGAGGTCATGATTGCCACATCAACATGGGGGTTAGGCGCACCTGTTGTATCGGGAACCGCTGCGGTTGATGAGTTTTACATGGAACGTGAGCCGCCACACAAGGTGGTGCAGACAAAGATAACTGCCAAGTTGCAGGCACTGGTTCAGGCCGAAAACGGGGGCACAAAGGTCATTGACATACCTGAAAACAGGCAGATGATATCCTCGCTCACAAAAGAGCAGCTGTCAGAGCTTGCAGACACCGGCCTTCTGATAGAAAAGAATTTCCGAAAGCCCCAGGACATAGAGTTTGGCTTTACACATGAAGGAGAGCTTACCATCCTTCAGACCAGGCCCCTTGCCCTTAAATCGTTCAATGCCCCGTCAGCCTCGGAGCTTGCTGCTATCAAGGACAGGTACAAGGTCATAAAGGAACATTGCGGCACTACAGCCCAGGATGGCATAGCCACAGGCCCGGTACATATCATCCATTCAGACGATGATCTCAAGAACTTTCCGCCTGGTGCCATACTGGTTACAAAATTTGCCTCGCCCAAACTGGCGTCAGTGCTCCACATGGCTGCTGCGGTAATCACCGAGGTGGGTTCTGTTACAGGCCACCTTGCAACAGTGGCAAGGGAGTACAGGGTGCCGGCACTGTTTAACTGTGAAAACATTACAACAACCCTCAGGGAGGGGCAGGAGATCACCCTGGATGCAGAGGAACCTGCAATTTATGAGGGCGTTGTCAAGGAGCTTAAATACTACGCCCTGTCAGAGGAGGAGATTGGCGAAACCTACGAGTACAGGCTGCTTCGCCGTGTGCTTAAAAAGATTGAACCACTGAACCTGGTGGACCCCACAGAGAAAAACTTCAGACCAGAGGCATGTCAGACTCTGCATGACATAATACGTTTCGTACATGAAAAGGCTGTTCAGACCATAGTTGATCAGGGCTATTACCATCCTCACGATCCGGACACCGCAGCAGGCAAGCTCAAGCTGGGAGTGCCCATGGACCTGGTGGTGATTGATATAGGCGGCGGCCTTGCTGAAGACATAGAAACCGGCAAAAAGGCAATAATAAAGCCTGAGCAGGTAAGATCTGTGCCCATGAAGGCACTTATCCAGGGCATCATAAACCCCAAGGCGTGGACAAATGAACCGGTGCCGGTGGATATGGGCAGTTTCATGTCCAGCCTGACCAGGACGTTTTCAGCCGAAATAACATCACCACGTGAACTGGGCCAGAATCTTGCAGTCATATCCCTGGAGTACGCCAATGTAAGTTTAAGGCTTGGATATCATTTTACTATGATTGATACATATATTTCTGATAACATGAATGACAACTACGCCTACTTCAGATTTTTTGGCGGGGTCACAGATGATGCCCGGCGGGCACGCCGCGCAAGATTCATAGGAGCGGTACTGTCTCATTATGATTTCAGAATTGACCTGCATGGCGACCTGGTTGTAGCGCGCCTGAAAAAACTGGACAAGGAGGCAATGCTTAAGCGTGTCTATCTGCTTGGTCTGCTTATCGGAGTCACTCGGCAACTTGATGTAAGAATGGTAAATGAACAGAGAGTCAAGGAATATACTCAAAATTTAATAGAGTTATTGGAGGATGGCTATGGAAAACAACAAAATTAGCATACTTATACTGGACGATGAACCTATTGTAAGCAAGCGACTAAAACCTTCTCTGGAGAAAAAGGGGTATCTGGTAGAGACATTCACCGAGAGTGAAGCAGCCCTCAAGAGGGTAAAGGAAAAAAAATTCGATATAGTCATAACTGACCTGAAGATGGAAGGCCTGAGCGGCATGGAGTTTCTTACAGAGGTGAAGAAACTGTATCCTGATACAGAGGTCATTGTAATAACAGGGTTTGCCACTATGGATACTGCAAAGGAATCTTTCCAGAAGGGAATCTTTGATTTTCTTGCAAAGCCCTTCAAGCTCGGGGAGATCACAGCGGTAATACAGCGGGCAGAGGAGAAGATAAGGAACAATTCCCAGTCCTGATCCGCAACATGCATATCTTTGAACAGTTATGACATAGAGGTGATAATAATGAAAGCCCTTTTATATCTCAATGAGGACCTGGCATCCAGCATTGCCATACGCTATGCAGACTATCTCTGCTCAGCCGCTGACGTACAGCTCCACATAATTCACATTGAGGAGCCGGACAGTCGACAGCAGGCAGGGACTGGCTGGGTTCGCCGCACCTGGGAATCGGGCATGCAGGAGACGGGCGCCCAGGCAGTTAAGAGAATAATCAGGACGGAAAATGTAAAATGCCATTTTGCAGGCCCACCGAAAATCATCGTGGGCGACAAGGAGTTTGAAACCCTGCGTGAACTGAGGATGGGGGGATTTGATCTCTACATGGAAGGACACATAGACACTTCTTCCACCGATGACTTTTACAGGATCGTTTCGTCAAAACTCTACAGCCAGGCGCCATGCCCCACTCTTATGATAAAAAACCTTACAGTATCCAAAACTGCGGCAATCTTCCTTGCAAATGCAGTTGACTACCAGCGGCTTGTAACCAGGTTTCAGGACCTGTTCCACAATTCCAAATTTGATGCTGACATAATTTATTTTAAATCCAGCGAACAGTCCGAACTCTCATTCATGGACGTTTCAGAGGGGGGCTCAATCCTGAAAGAGACGGAAAAATTGCTTAAAAATGCAGGGATAGCTGTTAACAAAACATCAGTTCTGTGCGGCACGCCTGAACAGGCAGGTGATTTTCTGAGGAACTACGCCTTTGTTGCCGCCAATCTTCCGGTGCGCAAATCTCTCAGGGCAGAAGTTCTTGCCCATACACCTGCATCTGTTCTATTCTGCTGATAGCATAAAACTTACAATATGGTATAGTTTTCAGGCAAGCATGTCAGATGGTCATGTAGAGAGGGGTTGTGTGCTTTACTTAGAAAATTAGACGGAGGATTACCAGCATGAGAATCATTGCGGCTGTAGATACAAAATCTTACAGCGATGAAATAATGGACTATGTGGCAAGGCTTGCGGCAAACACCTGGTCTGACCTTACCCTGCTGGGGATACAATCAGGAAACACAAAAGTTGAAGAGAATCTCATCCAGGCCATTGTCAGATACAGGAATACTATCTTTGAACATGAAGAGGATGCCGGTCTTTACGCTCCGGTTTCAATGACAGAGCTGAAAGAGACAGCAAAGGGGAGATGGGAGGTATCATCAAGGGCGCGCAAAGAGTTTTCTGTTGTGATAAGGGGAGGAGATGCCCGCAAGGAGATACTGGCTGAGGTTGCTGAACGCAATGCAGACCTGGTAATCCTTGGCTGCACCAAGGGGATAGACTGTATCTGGGAAGGAGAGGCATATCTCCCCCAGAAGATAGCAAGAGATGCCCCGTGTTCTGTTCTGGTTATAAAATCAGCCAGAAAACCGGATCAGATAGTTGCCTTTCTGGACCAGACCAATGTCAGTCAGGAGTCCCTTGAGATGATCAACCAGATGGTTACAGTCAACAATGCAGGGCTAAAGATTGTCGGCCTCAAGACCCCCAAGGGAGTTAAGGGTGATGTGGAAAAAAAGATGGTTGAGATCCTGAAATATTACAACGAGAGGGAGATCGGGGCATGGATCAAGCTGGTGGACAGTGAAAACCTTGAGGAGTATGTGGCACAGTCAACAAGAGAAGGCATGGTTGCACTCTGGATGGGCAAGGAATCCATATTGAGCAAGATCTTTTCACGTGGGCTTATAGAAAAGCTCATAAGCAACACACAATCATCGGTCCTGCTGCTAAGGTAATATGCCGTAGTGGTTGCAGCCACATAACCGGCAAGTCCCCCGCGTACAAAACAAAACCGGCAGCCCATTTTTCTGTGCTGCCGGTTTTTTTGTGCTTAGCAGGTGTTAAACAGGGGGATTATCCTTCTGAATCATCACCTTCTCCGCTTCCAAGCACGCTGCCTGCAAGCCCCATTATTCCAGCAATACCAACACCCTTTTTAATTGTCTTGCCAACACGGGCAAACAGGGCACGTTTTCCAATAAGGGATGCCTCTGGCATCTCCTGAGGTGTCTCCAGCCTGTCCAGGAGCTCCAGGTCCTTTGCCTTGCCATAATAATAAACATTGGGGCCAATCTTCACATGGGCAGACTCAAGACGTTTGGCGCCATTCTTCAGGTACTTGGCCACTTCAGGATCATCCTTGCGGCCAAAGATACGGGCATCACTTATACATGTCTGAACACAGGCAGGCTGGAGCCCTGCCTCAACCCGCGGCATGCAGAAGGTGCATTTGTCTGCCTTGCCCTCACTGTTATCATCAGCAAGGTCAGGATTTACGTAACGTGCTCCATATGGACAGGCATCGGCACATGCTCCGCAGCCCAGGCAACGTTCCTTGTCTATGAGAACCGCTCCGGTGAATGGATCCTTGTAAGTTGCGGCAACCTCCATGACCTTTGTCTGTCCCGTCTCCTTGCAGGTAAAGGTCTTTTTTACAGTATCTGCCGGGCAGACATCAACACATGGCGGACTGTCACAGTGATTGCAAAGCCCTGGATAAAATGTATAGGACATGCCTGAATTGGTCCTTGCAGGCCCCAGGCGTCTTACCCAGTTGCGCCTGAAGCCATCCTTTACAGGAATCTGCCATTCAGCACGACAGGCAACCGCACACGCATGGCACCCAACGCAGCGGTTCAGATCTATAACCATTGCATATTGTTCCATTATTATTTTCTCCTCTTACTATGCTAACCTGCTGTTATAACGTGGAATCTCGCGAGGAAGGGCAGCAAGTTCCGGAATATTCAGCACCCTGTTGTTCTTGATTATACGCACGAAGTTGGTGCGCTTGGAGTCAGCACCGATGAAACGGTCCTCCACTACATTGGTCATAAGGAAGCCGTCTGCAGCCCCCTTGCCGTATGCCCTGGTGAGATGTTTGGATTTTGAGCCGAATCCGTGATACATGAACACCACATCCGGACGGATTCCAGGGGTTACCAGAACTTTGATGGGGTTTGAGCGCTTGCCGTCCTGATTTTCCAGGATCACCTCCTCATCATTCTTGATACCGAGCTTTGCAGCCACCTTGTCGTTGAGCCATAACTTGTTCTCAGGCATCTCGTTATGGAGCCAGAGGTTGTTCATTGTCCTGGTAAAGGTGTGCATTGGCGCCCTGCCATAGACCAGCCTTGTATAGCCCTTTGGAGGAGCAGGTGTAGGTTCATACTTTGGAATTGGATCAAGATCTTCATCTTCAAAATCTTCCACTGCAAGCTGGACCTTGCCCGACTCTGTACTGAATTTCACGGTCTTTGGATCCCTGTAGGGTTTTCCTTCATATACGACAATGCCACCCTGCTTGTTAAGGCTCTCCAGGGTAAGATTCGCCTTCTTGAGTTCCTCGTTCACAAGCTCTTCTTCTGATTCGCATGAATAACCCTCAATGCCAAGCCTTTCGGCAAGTCCCTTGGCTATCTGATATGGGGACCTTACGTTAAACATGGGGTCAACTACCGGCTGACGAACAGTCAGGTATGGAGTCAGGCCCTCATAGGTATAGACACCATCGTACCGCTCAAGGTAAACCGTATCAGGCAGCACGATATCTGACCATATTGCAGTCTCTCCAGCCATCATCTCTTCGCAGAAGATGAAATCAAGCTCTTTGATAGCCTTCATGGTTGTGTATGGATCAGGAATGGTCTGAATGATATTGACACCGTTTACCCCCAGCAGCTTCACCGGATACGGATCTTTGGTCAGTATTGCCTTTATTATTGACCTTGTTGTAGTACCGAAAATATATGAGAAGGGATACGGCGAGTCGTCCTTCATTGAGGTCTCGGCATCTGCTGTCTCTGCATCTTCTGGCTCAGCACACTCGGCATGGCCCTTTTTAACAGGTGTTGGGAAATAGATACCGCCGGGGACGCCAACTGCGCCAAATAGTGCAGTAAGGATGGCATAGCTCTGATGACGGCCCAGATCGCCCTTTCCATACCAGGTGGCGTGACGGCCCGGGTGGATATTGACATGGGGGGCAGCCTTGGCGAGGAGCTCAATGGCCTCCTGCATATCAACCAGCTTCAGGTCGCAAATCTTTGCCGCCCACTCAAGGGAATATTCACTGACAGCATCTTTAAGGGTATCAAAACCGTCACAGTGGTTTGCAACAAAATCTTTATTATACAGATTCTTTTTGATTACGTAATTTATCCACGCCAGCATAAGGGCAGTATCTGTACCGGGCCTTATGGGCAGGTAGATATGGGCCTTGTTTGCAGCAGCGGAAAAACGGGGATCAACAACAACCAGCTTTGCCCCATTCTCAAGCCCTTCTATGAACTCACGGACATGGGATACGTGGACGTTCTCGCCAATATGTGAGGCCACCAGGAGCATTGCCTTGGCATTGCCCATATCATTATACTGGCGGGTACCTGTTGTGACGTAGCCAAAGGTCTTCAAGTAGGCCAGGGCTGGCGGGCCAACACACTGAAAGAAGGCAGGCTCACTGGTGTAGTTCTCTGTACCCATTGCCTTGAAGATGCCCCTCATAAACTCGGCTGAGGCACCGTGGTCAAAATATGCCAGGGCGTGCGGGCCATACTTCTTCTTTACCTTCTGCATATTGTAGGCAACCTCATCAAGGGCCTCATCCCATGAGATCTTTGCCCATTTTCCCTCTCCCCTTGCCCCTACCCTTTTGAGCGGGGTCTTGACCCTGTCAGGATCGTATAAAAGCTGGACACCAGAGTTACCGCGGGCACAAACCCTCTGACCATTCACAGGACTCTTGGGATTACCCTCTATCTTTACCAGCTTTCCGTTCTTTACTTTGGCAACAATCGGGCAGCGCCAAAAACACATCTCGCATACAGATGTGATTTCCTTTGCCCCCATGGATCCCGTCTCAGGAGCAAGGGCTGCCTGTGCCGTTGCAGGACGGAAAAGCCCCTCTCCCTTGGTACCGCTCATGGATGCGGATGCCATGGCCGCAGCAGTAGCCGCGGATATTTTAAGAAAATGTCGCCTGTTCATGCATAACCTCCTTAAGTGTCTGTTTAAGGCACAGATGGGTAACCTGGGCCAGAATTTGAAAAAATGGAAGGGGTTCCGCGCTGATAATCCTCTGTTCAAAGCGCGGATACCATTTACAGAAATGGCTATTTAGAAAATCCGAAGCCAGAGTCATATCGTCCCTATCGAGCAACAGGCCCAAGAAGTTTAATTCGTGCATAATATGATCCGGAGACTCGCCGGATTCCACAGGCTCAAAACCCGCCTTGTTATAAAAAAACATGGCCTCATCGTAACCCCTCTGACGCATGATGCCGCTATGGTTTACATAGACAGATGCATACGGAGGGGCAGCCACACCGCCGGGACTGTTAATAAAAAGCCTGACATACTCTGCCTGAAGTTCTTCAAGTTCAGGGACCTGTTTCCGGTCAGACTCCAATTGCAGGCCCATATCGCCTGCAAGAAGAACCAGGGCATCAGAGAGATTTGCAACAGGTGTATCCTTGTCAGGATAATCAAAACACGATGATAAAAAATAGAATGGATGCGTTGGCTCCATGGACAGCTCTCTCTTTCCTCCCTGAATTTTGCTGGCCCGATACTGATAACCAGAAAAATATATTTTTTTTAATCTGTATAAGTGAAACGAAATTACAGAAAGACACCAATAATGTCAATCATTCCTTTTTAGATTTCTAAATATTGCTCATCAAGAAATCGAGCCCACCAAATGGATCTTGGCGGGCTCGACTCATACATCAGAAGCCAAGTGCAAGCTGCAGGGTACAAATAAGATGATCCTGTACCGGGCGGCTTCCGTATGTTTCATCACCCTGCTGAACAGTAGTAATATCGAAACTTAACTTATTTGCCTGCCCGTAAAAAAACCAGTTTACGCCACCCCCAACGATGTTGGTTCCATCACCGTCCTCACCATCAATATATTCATAGTGAAATACAGGCTGGAATCCAAAATTCATTGGCCTCCAGGGAAGCAGGTAGCCTGCCTTCAAAGACACCATGTCGGCATTATCACCCTTTGTAAAATGGGTATAGTTGATGGAGTTGGGACCGTTGTTTACGTGGGTATATGCAGCCTCGGCAGTGACTGCCCCCATGCCAGCCCCAAGTGCCTGATCGTAATGAACGTCCACTGTGTAGGCGGCATAATCGTAACTGCGGTTGGGATTGCTGTAATCCAGGTCACTTTGAAAATCCATTCCAACGCCCACTGTCAGGACATTCTTTTTGCCGAGATAGGTTCCTGCATTAAACCAGTTTGTCTCAGGCTCCATAAAGGCCCAGGACAGCCTGCCTGCAAAACGCGGGTGATCACCGGGATTCACATCATCGTTTCCTATTCCTTCGGCGATCATGAACTTGTACTGAAGACGGTCTTCAAAAATGTTTCCCCACAGGCACACTCCATCGTCACGCCCCACCTTGCTGGGATAAAAAATTCCACCTCTAATACCTCCCTGTGCCCAGTCAAGATCAAGGGTAAGAAGGGATTTTGTTGATGTGGTTCCGTAGTTTCTGGTCAATGGCACATACATACGCCCTACCTGCAGACGCACCATTTTCTGCCAGATGTTGAAATTTATCCATGCATCCCTCACAACAAGATTGGAGCCCAGGCCAAGGCTTGGACGGTCATGCATATAGTCCTGGTCAATCCTGTCGCCAGCCACATGGATGAACGCACTTACCATATCCCTGAAATCAAGGCCTGCATAAAAATATGCCCGGCGAATAACCGTATCGTAAATGGTGGAGTCCTGCTCCCCGTCACTGTCAGTATCCCGGCCGTCACTGACAGTCTGATACCACGCCTGCCCCCAGAATCCCGCCTTGACCTTGAAATCATCGTTCTTGTAAATCTCCATGGCCAATGCCTGCTGCGCAAACACAATTCCAGCAAGCATCACACACACAACAAAACCCTTGTTTCCCATTTTTTCCTCCTGTTATTGAATGATAGTAACCAGCAATCGGCTCTGATTCACCACAGCAGCACCTTTAACCTCCCGCCTCAGCCCCCATATAAGCACTGAAAACAGAGGCCAAAACTGAAAAAATTCGGGCAGTAACCATGATGAATCTTTTTTTTAAAAATCATAATATGTGTTAGTGAAATCATTTTCAGATGTCAACACCGAAAAAACAATAGCAGCACAACCACTTGATACCTGAGAAAAAATGCCTATGTTTTCATAAACATAAACCTAGGATAAAATTACAGAGGAGTTACGAAAATGAATGATAAAATACATATAGTGTGTCCAAACTGTGACAGTATAAATCGGGTTCCAAATTCAAGGCTTGGAGAAGGACCCAAATGCGGAAAATGTGGAAGCCCGCTGTTTACCGCACATCCAGTTGAACTTGGAGACCATAATTTCCAGAAGCATATCGGCAAAAATGACATTCCTGTACTGGTTGACTTCTGGGCTCCGTGGTGTGGCCCATGCAGAATGATGGCACCTGCAATGGAGCAGGCAGCCTCAATGTTTGAACCCCGTGTGCGGGTGGCCAAGCTGAACACTGAAGAGGCCCGCCAGACTGCGGCCATGTTTGGTATTCAAAGCATTCCAACCGTGATAATATTCAAACAGGGACAGGAGGTGGCCAGACAGTCAGGTGCAATGGATGCCGGAAGCCTTGTTGCCTGGGCCAGGTCTTATACAGAATAGTAGCTGTTCTTCAGGGCTGTATGCTCGTATCTATTCAGCGTGGTAAATGGTCTTGTTTTGGAGTGACTTTGAAGAATTTCGTAGTTTTTCTTGGCGAAGCGCAGCCTTAAAAATCGCGTCTGTCTGAGCGAGGCACGAGCGAGTTTCGCGATTTTGGCGGAGCAAGCCCTAGAAAAACAAGAAATTGTTCTCCGGAACGGAAAAACAAGACCATTTACCAACCTCATTCAATAATGCGCTGAACAGTTACGTATGCTCTTATTCTGTTTCAAAAGATAAAACACGGACAGTTACAGGGGATAAATTGATATGGAATATAAAGATTACTATGAAATTCTGGGGGTTAAAAAAGATGCTACCCAGGATGAGATAAAAAAGGCATACCGGAAACTTGCCCGAAAATATCACCCGGATGTCAGCAAAGATCCAGACGCTGACAAAAAATTCAAAGAGGTGGGTGAGGCTTATGAGGTCTTGAAGGACCCGGAAAAGCGGGCGGCATACGACCGTCTTGGAGCCAACTGGCAGGCTGGCCAGGATTTTCAGCCGCCGCCGGACTGGGACGCAGGGTTCGAGTTCAGTGGCGGAGGTTTTACAGCAGGAGATGCCGAGGGGTTCAGTGACTTCTTTGACCTGCTGTTTGGAAGACACGCTGGCGGGGGAAGAAGAACTGCCCACACACAGCATCATACCTTCAGAACCAGAGGTGAAGACCAGCGTGCCAAGATATACATAGACCTTGAGGACAGCTATCAGGGCTCTACACGGGAGATAAAACTGCAGCAGCCGGTTATTGATCCCGCCGGGCACGTACACACTGAAGAAAAAACACTGAGGGTGCGTATTCCCAAGGGGATACGGGAAGGACAGCACATAAGACTCAAGGGACAGGGCAGCCCCGGCCTTGGCGGAGGCCCTGCCGGAGACCTGCTCCTTGAGGTTGCCTTCAACCCTCACAGACTCTACAAGGTCAAGGGCAAGGATGTATATCTTGACCTCCCTGTTGCACCCTGGGAGGCTGCTCTTGGGGCCAAGGTGAAGGTGCCCACCCCTTCAGGAATTGTTGACTTAAATATCCCTGCAGGTTCAAAACAGGGCAAAAAACTGAGGCTTAAGGGCAGGGGGCTTCCCTCCAGGGTGCCTGGTGACTTTTATGTAGTGCTGCAGATTGCCCTGCCACCAGCAGATACGGAAAAGGCAAAGGAACTGTACCGTAAGATGCAGCAGGAGCTTGACTTTAATCCTAGGGCAGGACTGGGGGTTTAGATATGAGCATCAGAAATGACATAATGCCGGTACTGGAAGGTGTAATCCTTGAAGAACAGGAAGAGCTCAGCCTTGGAGAGCTGTGCAGGCTTTGCGGAGTACACGCAGAATATGTGCTTGACCTTGTGGACGAGGGCATACTTGAGCCTGCAGTACAGGGTAAACGATACAGGTTCCCTGGTGAATGTGTTGTACGCACCCGCAAGGCAATCAGGCTGCAGCGTGACATGGGTATGAACCTGGCAGGAGTTGCAATGGTGCTTGACCTCCTGGACCAGATTGAAGAACTCAAGAAGATTATAAGACATGAACTTTATAGATGAAGCTGAGATATCAGTGATCGGCGGCCGCGGTGGAGCAGGATGCGTAAGCTTCAGACGGGAAAAGTATGTTCCCAAAGGCGGGCCTGACGGAGGTGACGGCGGCCACGGCGGAAACGTAATATTAAAGGTGGATACAGGCCTTAACACCCTTCAGGCATTTCGCCGCACAAAACGATTTGCTGCCGGAAAGGGCCAGGCAGGAAGGGGTAAAAACCAGCACGGCAAACGGGGAAAGGACGTCATCATCAAGGTCCCGCAGGGCACCCTGATACGTGATGCTGACTCAGGCAACATCCTGGCTGATCTTACAGAAAAAAACCAGGAGTGGATTGCTGCAGCCGGGGGGCTTGGGGGCAGGGGCGTGGGTGGGGGAGGAGGCGAGGCTGGTCTGGGCCTGGAAGGCAGAGGGAGCCTCCTGCTTCATCTCCTCGTGCGCGGTGGGGATGACGAAACGATCCTCATAGTTCGCGATGCCCAGCAGTTGATACATCTCGTCCGAC
>JALWJV010000082.1 GCA_026996955.1 Deltaproteobacteria bacterium | reverse complement strand
CATTGCCTCGGATGCTGAGATTACCGCTGTGGCCATGTATGAGAGCAGTGTCAGGGTGGCAGCAAGGGATGCTATTGACTTGCTGGTGGTGTTCAGAAGGGCGTTATATGCGCCACCATTAAGGGGCAGTGCTCCAACAACCTCCCCATAAATCTTCCTGAACAGGTAGAGCACAAATGCTACAATAAGCAGGGCAACCCATGCATACTGTCCTGCTGAAATTATGGACAGGGCAGAGACATAGAGTACAGATGAGGTAATGTCATTTCCACAGATTGCGGTTGCCGGTATCTCGGATAGTTTTGTGACTTTATGTGGTTTTTTTGCCCGGCTTGCCTTTTTGGTTTTGGCTGTTGCAGTCTTTTTTGAAGCGGGCTTTTTTGTTTCTTTGCTGTTTCCTGCCATTACCGTACCTGGAAAGAGCAGGTTGTCTGGGAGGGAGACTGCAATATTAGTCTGTTCCATGATCAGACCCTGACTACCTTTGTGGCAAGGTGCATAGAGGTTACGATATCAAGCATGTTAGTGGTCTGTCCCACCCCTTTTTTTTCAATCAGTCCGTAGTATTCAAGGCAGGTACCGCAGACCAGAATTGATACGCCTGAGTTTTCAAGGGCCTTTAACACAGGCAGCGTGTTACTGTCACTTGAGGCAAGTTTTACGCCGCTGTTTACAAGTATGATTCGCCACAGGTCCTTGCCAAATTCAGGAAGGGTCTTGAGGAAATTCAGCATTAATTTTGCGCCAAGCTCCGGCTCACCCTCTCCAAGGCAGTCGGCAGGTATAAATACCACAATTTTATGTGTATCAGGGCCTTTGGATGCCTCTACAGCCTCTATTACACATGCCCCTGGCTCTCCCCTTACAATTATTTTTCGTTCAGATTCTGTTTCTACTGTTACACCATACCCCTGGCTTTCGAGAAACCTTGTTACATTCTGGCGTGCTGCCTCATTATCAACGATGATCTCAACAGGTTCCCCGGGATTGGAGGTGATTATGTCCCGGGTTTCCATAACCGGCTGAGGACATGCCAGTCCGGAACAGTTTTTGGTAATCATATTTTATAACACTCCTGTGGCTTGTCTTTTGAATTGTTGTAAACCTGCAAACCTGTTATTTTACCTTGAGCTTTCAGCTTTTTTTGCCTGAAGCCGCCTTATAACTGCCCAGGGCTCCATGTCAAGTTCCGGTTCTGTATGGACAAGTACCGTCTCGCCACCAAGCGCCTGATCCGTTTTCCTGTTATTTTCATCATATATGGCACTTATTCTGAAAGGTGTAATGCCAAGCCCCTTTTCCATATATTCAAGCCTGTCACCAGTCCTTAGAATGTGTCCGACCCTTAACATGGGTGGCTTGCCGCCCCTGACCACCACTGCCGCAGGAGACCATGTCTGATCAGCACAGCCCCCCTCATAGAGCATGTCCGTGGAATCAGGGGGACCATCAAAGAAGTTTTCTGTGTATCCACGGGAGCCAAATGGCTTAAGCTCATTCATAAACTGTTCAGGCATTTTAATATCAGCGTTTTCTTCCCTGTTCATGTGGTCAAGCACATAGTCAAGCGCAGCCCTGTAGGTGCGGACCACGCCGGCAACATAGAATATGCCTTTCATGCGGCCCTCTATCTTGAGGCTGCTGACCCCGGCAGTGACAAGTTCAGGGAGACGGTTTATCAGGCAGAGATCACGGCTGTTAAAGATATAAACCCCTCTTGAGTCCTCTTCCACCGGAAAGTAGATGCCTGGGCGTTTTTCTTCCTGAAGCGCATACCTGTACCTGCATGGATGGGCGCAGGCCCCCATGTTGGCGTCCCTTCCGGTCATGTAAAGGCTCAGCATGCACCTGCCGGAATATGAGATGCAAAGGGCCCCGTGTACAAATACCTCAGTGTCAATGCCAGCTTCAGAAAACTTCCTTATCTCCTTTATGCCAAGCTCCCTTGCAAGGTTCACCCTTACGGCCCCTGCCTCCTTCCAGAACAGCGCAGATTCCACATTTGTTGTATTTGCCTGGGTGGAGACATGAATGGGAATTTCAGGGGCAACTTTTTTGGCTGTTCGGAAAATGCCGGGATCTGAAATTATTAGGGCATCAACCCCTATTTCATAGAGCCAGGCAATGTAATCCGGCACACGCCTCATATCCGCGTTGTGGGCAAAGACATTCACAGTCACGTATGCCTTTGCTCCGTGATCATGGCAGAAATCTACTGCCTCCTTCTGCTCCGAGTCTGAAAAATTTCCGGCCTGTGCCCTGAGACTGAACTCCTTTCCCCCGAAATAGACTGCGTCTGCACCGTAATGAACCGCAATTTTCAGCTTTTCAAGGTTTCCTGCAGGGGCAAGAAGTTCAGTCATCTTCGTATTTTCTTGCAATAACCTGTCTCCTTCCCATGGAATCAGTAGGGGTTACCACGCCCTCCCGCTCCATCTGTTCAATAATCCTTGCAGCCCTGTTATAACCTATGCGCATACGCCGTTGAAGGCCGGAAATTGATGCAAGGCCCGTTGATGTTACAATCTCCACAGCCTCATCATATTTTTCATCATGAAAATCACCGTCAGAAGCGGCAGTGTCATCTGAGTCACCTGGAACCGGTTCTGTTACACTTGGATCATAATCGGGCTCTCCCTGGGCCTTCAGGAATTCTACAACCTTTAAAATCTCTGCCTCTGAGACATAGGCGCCATGAATACGTTCAAGGGCAGATGAGCCAGGGGGCAGAAACAGCATGTCTCCAAGTCCAAGGAGACGTTCTGCACCCATTACATCAAGGATTGTGCGGGAATCCACCTTGGATGAGACCTTGAATGAGAGACGCGCAGGAAAGTTTGCCTTGATAAGGCCGGTCAGCACATCCACAGAGGGACGCTGGGTTGCAATGAGGAGGTGTATCCCTGCGGCACGGGCCATCTGTGCAAGGCGTGCGATTGCAGCCTCAACCTCCTTTGATGATACCATCATAAGGTCTGCCAGCTCATCTATTATTACTACGAGATATGGGAGTTTTTCCTCAGCATTTTCATTATAGCCCTCAAGGTTTCTGGCATGTGCCTCCTCAAGCAGGTGATACCTTCTCTCCATTTCCATTACTGCCCACTTGAGGGCCCTGGTTGCCTCCTTTGGCTCGCTTACAACCGGGTGTATCAAATGTGGAATGCCGTCATAGAGGGATAGCTCAATCCTCTTTGGGTCAACCATGAGAAGCCGGAGCCTGTCAGGCCCAAGCCTGTAAAGCAGGGAGCAGATCATGGCATTAAGCCCCACGCTCTTTCCTGTTCCGGTTGCACCTGCTATCAGCAGGTGAGGCATGCGGGCAAGGTCCGTAACCACAGGCTGGCCTACAATGTCATTTCCAAGTGCAAGGAGAAGTTTTCCCATACTGTTCTGGAAAACATCGCTTGCAAGTATCTCCTTTAGCCACACCCCCTGTCGGGTTGTGTTGGCAAGCTCAATGCCAATTACTGCCTTTCCAGGAATCGGGGCTACAATCCGAACGCTGTGGGTCTTTAGTGCCAGGGCAAGATCATCTGCAAGGGAGGCAACCTTGTTTATCTTGACCCCCGGGGCCGGGGCAAATTCGTACATTGTAACCACAGGACCAGGGCAGATCTCAACAACCTTTCCTGCAACACTGAAGTCAAGAAGTTTCTGTTCAAGGATGCGGGCATTTTCAATGTATGTGTTGCGGTCAATGCTTGCCTCGTGGGGGGGCGGGTCCTGAAGCAGTGAAAGTGGAGGAAGGGTGTAGTCCCCCTTAACAGGTTTTATGGTAAAATCGCCTGGTTCACCATTTTCTCCTTCAGATTCACCTGATGCGGCAAGTTCCTTTCCGCTGTCCCTGTCACTCTTTTTGGGAGGCGCGATGATTTTCGGGACATGTTCATCTTCGGATTTATCACTTTTGTTATCCGTTTTTTTATCCGTGTCTTTTGAGAGTTCCCTGATTTCAGCGGCCTTTCGTTCCTTTCTCTTGCCGTGCTCTGCCTCTTCATAACCTTTCAGGTCTTTTCCTGAGATTTTTGTGACAAGGTGTTCTGCCCCCCTGGATAATACTGTTATTACAAAGGGCACAGCCAGAATCATGCCTGCAAGCAGCATGACAAAGGCTATTAGCAGGGTGCCTGCTGTTCCTGTCCAGGATGTAAGAAGGTTTGAAAGCCAGATACCAAGGACTCCACCTGCCCTGAACATGAATCCGGTATGGATGTAGTGTGATGCCAGGCTGAACAGCAGTGTAAGTGAGACTAATACCAAGAGCCAGCCTGAAATTTCGGCAGCCAGGGTTATTCCTGGTTTTTTGGCAATGCCAAGGATGCGGCAGGATAAGTACGCTGCCCACGGAACTGTGAGCCAGGCAGAAAGCCCGAATATATCCCGTAAAAAACCGGCAAGGTATGCCCCTGCAAGTCCCATCCAGTTATCTGCATTGGCTAATGGGGCGTAGTGGCTGAAGCACGGATCATCCGGAGAGTAGCTTGCAAGTGCAAGGGCAAGAAACAGGGCTGCCGCCCCGGTAACAATGCCCCCTATAATCCTTCCGGTTGGCAGGACAGGCGGGTCAGCCTCGGCTGCGGCACTGTTTTTACGGCCAGCCCTTCCCTTTTTGGGTGTGTTTTTATTGTCAGCTTTTTTCGTTGTCAATTTCGAAAATCTCTGTTTTTCTGTTCCAGTCTGTTAAGTTTGGTTTCAAGAAACCGGCTGGATAAGTTTGGATTCAATCTAAATTCATTATCAATTATAGTAATTCTTTTTTCAAGCGCACATTATGAGCTTTGAACATATTGGAAAAGAGGCCAAGGCACTGCTTCCGTGGATGACAGAAATAAGGCGCGCCATTCACAGGCACCCTGAACCAGGCTTCAAAGAGTACAAGACTGCCCAGCTCATCACCAGCAGACTGTCAGGGCTTGGGATTGATTATAAAAAAGGTATTGCTGAAACAGGGGTGGTTGCGTGCCTTGAAAAGGGCGGCCCCAGAGCTGATAAACCAGTTGGATGCGTGGCACTAAGGGCAGACATGGATGCCCTACCTCTCACAGAGGAGACAGGGCTTCCCTTTGCCTCCAAGGTTCCTGGAATGATGCACGCGTGTGGACACGACGGTCATGTTGCCATGCTTCTGGGTGCTGCTTCCATCTTGAAAAAGATACATTTTAACGGAAAATTAAAATTCATATTTCAGCCTGCGGAAGAGGGTACTGGCGGGGCATCCCGCATGATAGAAGAGGGTGTGCTTGATGATGTTGACCTCATATTCGGCGGTCACATTGACAGGCACTATCCAACAGGCACAATCTCAGTACAGCCCGGGCTGATATGTGCCTATACCGACACCTTCAGAATAGATATAGTCGGAAGGGGAGGGCATGCAGCCCGTCCTCATGAGGCGGTTGACAGTGTGGTTGTGGCAAGTCACCTGGTTATAAGCCTTCAGACCCTTGTATCCCGTGAGCTGAATCCCCTGTATCCTTCTGTTATAACTGTGGGCAGGATTTCAGGGGGAAGTGCGCCTAATATCATTGCAGAGCGGGCTACGCTCAGGGGTACCATCCGTACCACACACCCGGATATCAGGGCAAAGGTCCTTGAAAGCATAAAGCGCATGGTGCATGCCACCGGAGAGCTTTTTAATGCGGATATTTCAATCTCCTTTGAAGATGTTTATCCCCCTGTTATCAATGACCAAAGGGCTGCCGAGATTGCCCGCAGGGCAGCAGAAAAGATTGTGGGTGGTGAAAAGGTGCTTACCCAGTCCTATCCCAGCCTTGGAGGAGAGGATTTTTCATTTTATCTTGAAAAAATCCCCGGCTGCTTTGTCCGTTTCGGTGCATGCAGAAAGGGGTGGGAGCATATCCCTGCCCACAGCTCGAGGTTTGATTTTGATGAAGAGGCAATGATTACCGGAGCGGCATTTCTTGCATCCACAGCCATTGAGGCCCTTGTGGCCCTTGAGACAGAATGAGGCCTGACGATGAAGAACCAGGTGGAATTTCGTGGGAGTACGCCCTTTACCCTGGGCGTGGAGGTGGAGTTTCAGCTTCTTGACCCTGACACACTGGATCTGACCCACTCTGCCCCGGCAATACTTGAAGAGACCTCTTCCCAGTGCCCTGACAGGATAAAGAAGGAATTTATCCAGTCAATGGTGGAGGTCACCACCGGGGTATGCAAAACGCCTGGTGAGGTGGCCTCTGATATCAGTAAGACCATAGAGGTGCTTGAGAAAACAGCAGAGGGCTCCGGATGCCTGATCCATGCTGCGAGCCTGCACCCGTTTGCAAGGGTCAAAGACCAGAAACTCACAGATGAATCGCGCTACCATGCCATTCTTGAGGAACTTCAGATTGTTGGCCGCAGGCTTATCACCCAGGGGCTTCATGTGCACGTGGGTATGAAGGATGGAGAGACTGCCATAAAGGTCTTTGACCGCATGCGAAGTTTTCTGCCGCTCTTTCTGGCCCTTACAGCCTCATCTCCATTTTTTGAATCTGAAGATACAGGGCTTTGTTCTTACAGAAGCAAGCTATTTGAGGCCCTGCCCCGTTCAGGCATGCCCGAAGCCGTTGGGACATGGAATAATTACAGGGATTTTTTAAAGCTTCTTGAAC
>JALWJV010000081.1 GCA_026996955.1 Deltaproteobacteria bacterium | reverse complement strand
CTCTTGCCGCCTCTTCCATCTTTCCCTGGGCTACAAGCCCCCTTATTTCATCAGCGACGCCTCTGTTTTCATTTGCAAGTGTATTAAGCAGGGTAATGTAAAGGGTATCATTTCCCCCAACCCGCCTGAGGCCGGATTTTATATCAATCCCGGCTACAGAGGCAGGAAGCCTGCTGCGGTCAGGCCCGCTGTCTCCTCCTTCCTCACTGGCAGAAACAGAGACTTTGCCTGTAACAGCCCCTGAAGAATCCCCTTTAGACGCACCATCTCCGGTTATCCATCGGGAAAGCTTTGCAAGCAACTTTTCCGGCTCAACAGGCTTGCTGAGATAATCATCCATGCCTGCAGTAATTGCCTTGTCCCTGTCTCCCTTAAGTGCATGAGCAGTCATTGCAATAATCGGGACATTTTCCATACCCGGCATCTTTCTTATTGCCCTGGTCGCCTCATAGCCATCCATCTCAGGCATCTGAATATCCATGAGAATTGCGTCAAAATCAGGACCTGCCAGGGAAACCGCCTCCTTTCCATCAGATGCTATCACAACATTGATACCGGCATTTTTCAGTATCTCCACTGCCACCTGCTGGTTGATGGCATTATCTTCAACCAGAAGTATGCGGCTCCCCTTAAGCCTGTCCAAATCCACCATGCCTTCAGATTCATTACCTGCGGCATCCGAGGATTCATCAGCTGCCAGGCCAAGTTCTGCCATGATCTTTCTGATAAGCACCCTGCCCTTAACAGGCTTCAGCAGAAATGTACGGATACCCGCGGCTTCTGCCCTGCGCCTCTCCTCATCCTTTCCAAAGGCAGAAAGCATGATAATGGGAGTGTCAGCCACCTCCCTGGTTGCCCTGATGGTAGCCGCAGCGGTAATGCCATCACTTCCTGGCATCTTCCAGTCCATGATAATAATATCAAAGGGCTCTCCCTCTATTGCGGCATTTACTGCGCTGACAACTGCCTCATCACCGCTTGAGGCCTCGGTAACATCCATGCCATAGCCGGAAAGCATGGTGTTAAGGACCAGCCGGGAGGCCTGGTTATCATCCACCACAAGCACCCGCCTGCCGCCTACAAGACGCTTGATTTCCTCTATATCATCCTGGTCATGCTCCTGGTCTGATACGGCGAATACGGCTGTAAACCAGAACACACTGCCTCCCTCAGGCTTTTTATATGCCTGTATCTCGCCACCCATGAGCTCAACTATGTTTCGGCAGATGGCAAGGCCAAGGCCAGTACCCCCGAACTTCCGGGTAATGGAGCTGTCTGCCTGGGTAAAGGCATCAAACAGGACATTGATCCGCTCCTCATCAATACCTATACCTGAATCACTCACAACAAACTTCAGGGTGACCTTGTCATCCTCCATGTCAACAAGCTGACAGTGGACGATTATCTCCCCCTTATCCGTAAATTTCACAGCATTTGATGTAAGATTCATGAGCACCTGGCCCAGCCTTACAGGATCCCCTGCAAGATAGACCGGCACATCATGATCTATAAGAAATAGAAGCTCAATTCCCTTGCTGGATGCCTTTTCACAGAAGATATCAGCAAGGTTGTCAAGCACACTGTTAAGCTCAAAGGGAATCTGCTCAAGCTGAAGTTTACCTGCCTCTATCTTTGAAAAATCAAGTATGTCGTTTACCAGGCCAAGGAGGGCATGGGCAGATGCCTTGACCACTGTGAGATACTGCCTGATCTTAGCCGGAAGCTCCATGTTAAGGGCAAGGGCGGTCATGCCCACGATTGCATTCATGGGCGTCCTTATCTCATGGCTCATGTTGGCAAGGAACTCGGATTTTGCCCTGTTGGCAGCCTCCGCCTTTTCCTCGGCAAGTTTCCTCTCCCTTGCCTCTCTCCTCAGGAACTCATTGGACTTCTGCAGTTCCCTTGTCCTTGCGGCAACCTCACGCTCAAGCTGGGAGTTAAACTCCTCAAGACGCCTGTTTGCCTCTTCAAGCCTGGCTGTATAATCTGCCTGAATCTTCTCCTTTTCCCTCTTCATGACATTAACCCTGTCTGCCAGGGCAAGGGCAAGAATTATTACCTCCCAGGCAGAGCCCATCTGCATACTCCAGGTGGTAAAGAAGTTGTTGTCCAGAATGCCAAAGGTCTTGAGGGAGAAAATGGTCATGCCCACCAGGGAGACAGTCCATGCCACTGCGTAATATAACGCTGGCCTGTACCCCCTGGCTGTGCAGATGAACCCGCAGATAATATGTACCAGCACACCGGGGATAATAAATGTCGCAAGCTTTATGCTCACGGAATAGGGCATGGTAAGGCTTGCAACCACGCCTGCTGAGGCAACGTACATAATTACCCTGAGCACACGGTCAAGCCTTGGCACAAATTCACGGGTGTTCAAAATGGCACGGGTGAACTGGGTGCCGAAAAGATAAGAAGAGCAGATAAAAAACGGAATGCTTGCATTTGCCCACCAGATACTCCTTGGCCAGAAGTACTCAAAGGCGATGCCGTTAAGACCAAGCTGAAACATGCCAAAACATCCCACAAAGAGGACATAATAGAAGTAGATCCAGTCCCGGATCATTACGCAGAGAATGAGATTGTAAGCAAGCATTGCCAGGAGGATGCCAAAGTACAGCCCCAGCATGAGCTCCTCATTTTGTGTCCTGTTCACCAGGGCATCAGTGCTCAGGAGAGTGATGGGCATGTTCATGGAGCTTGAGGTCTGACACCTTATAAAAAATGTAGCCTGCCTGCCGTAATCAAGCTGGATGGGAAAGAGAAAGTTGACGTGCTTTATCTCACGTTCATCAAAGGGAATCCTGTCTCCTGCCTTCTTGCATTCCCATGTTCCGTTTTCTGCGGGGACGTAAAGATCAACATGATCAAGCAGGGGATAATCAATCTCAAGAAAATACTCCCGTCTGTCCCGTGTCATATTGACAACAGAGAAACGAAACCAGTATGCAGAAGAGGTGAAGCCAAAGCCTGGCGCCTCCTTGCCTGTAGGCGCAAATTTTGAGGCAAATCTTTCCGAGGCTACATCGTCTATAGTAAGGGAATGGTCAGGGTCCTCAAGCACGCCCATCATTGGACCAAGCTTGTAAACCTCCTGGCTATGGGTGAGTATCAGGGAATCAGAGGCAGAGGCAGTGCCGACAAATATCAGAAACGGCAGGAGCATAAGGACAGGGAACAGGGATATAGGGAGAAGATGGGAAAGACATTGACAGGGACGGTTAAGAAAAAATGTGGGGCGAGAGACAATCTTAGGTGACATTTTCCTGCTCTGCATGACCATCCTGGCTGTCTTGCGCCTTACCTGGCAGGCGCTCCTCATGCCCGGCCCCTTCAATGTTAAAGAGCCTGCATGCTGCAGCTATAAATTCATCGGAATTCTGTATTTCCCGGCACTGTTTGATGGAAGTTACCGGATGATGGAGCAGTTTGTTTACTATGGACTTGGTCAGGGCCTCCACAGCCTTCTTCTGTTTTTTGGAAAGGTCATTAAGACACTTTGAGCTTTTGGCAAGCTCCTGTTTTCTTATCTGTTCCCCCCGTGCCATAATCTCACGGATTACCGGGACTATATCAAGGGAATCAATCCAGGATACAAACTTTAAGACCTCCTCCTCCACCATGCGCTCGGCCTTCATGGCCTCTTTTTCACGCTCTGCCCTGTTTTCCTCAACCACCTCCTTGAGCTCATCTATGTCATAGAGAAAGACATTCTCAATGGAGTTTACCTCAGGGTCAATATCACGCGGCACTGCAATATCTATGAAAAACAGCAGCCTGTGACGCCTGGGCCGCATGATGGACCTTACCTGGTCAGCGGTTATAACCACGCCCGGGGCCCCTGTGGAGCTGATCACTATGTCGGCACGAACCAGCTCCTGATCCAGCTCCTCCAGGGATACAGCGGTTCCCCCAAGGTCCCTGGCAAGATCAACGGCTCGCTGCAGGGTGCGGTTGGCAACAGCAAGCCCGGTTACTCCATTTGCCTTAAGGTGCTGGGCAGCAAGCTCAGCCATCTCACCAGCGCCCACAAGCAGGGCATTCTTCCCCTTGAGATCGCCAAAGATCTTCCTGGCAAGCTCTACAGCAGCATAACTTATAGATACTGCCTGGCTGGCTATGCGTGTTTCTGTACGGACCCGCTTTGCTACTGAAAATGCCCTGTGGAGCAGACGGTTAAGGATGGGCCCGGCAGAACCGGCCTCAGCAGCCGCCCTGTATGCATCTTTAAGCTGCCCAAGGATCTGGGGCTCTCCCACAATCATTGAATCAAGGCTTGAGGCGACCCGGAACAGGTGCTTTACAGCCTCTGTGCCCCTGCACTCATAGAAAGCATCCCTTACAGCCGCCTCGTCAAGCCCTGCACGTTTAAACCAAAACTCCTTGATATGCCCCATAAGTTCAGGGGTATCGGCACAGGCAATAACCTCAACACGGTTGCATGTGGACAGGAAAACTGTCTCCCTGCAACCAGGAATCTCTGAAAACAGCTGCAGAGGCGAGGTTTCTTCCTCCTTGAGAGCAAGTTTTTCTCTAACCTCAACCGGGGCTGTCTTGTGATTCACCCCAAGGAGGATAATTTCTGGTTTGTTCATACTTATATATAAAATCAGTAACTGTTCAGTGTTAGTAGCTATCAGGGGTGTTAGTTGGGCGCAATGATCCGGTTTTATCTCTCCGGTTAATCGTACCAGGTTGCATAGGTATGCGCCCCTGGAAGCAGGTAGTTTACCCCTATAAATGTAAAGAGCAGGGTCAAAAATCCTATTATGGTCATTATTGCCGCCCGCCTTCCGCGCCAGCCCACTGTAAAACGCTGATGAAGAAGTGCCGCATAAAGAAACCACGTTATCAGGGACCATGTCTCCTTGGGATCCCAGCTCCAGTAGGCTCCCCAGGCCTGTTCCGCCCAGATTGACCCGGTTACAATACCCAGGGTCAGCAGGGGAAACCCTATCTTGATACACCTTTCCGCTGCGGAATCAAGGGCATCAAGGGAGGGAAGCCTGTGGAATATTCCACCAAGCCGCTTTCGTTTAATCTGTCTCTCCTGGAGAAGGAACATTATTGATATGACAAACGCCAGGGCAAGCACTGCATAAGCCAGAAGACAGATAGTGGCATGTATGGGAAGCCACAGGCTCTTGAGGGCAGGAGGCAGGGGAAGCATCCGGTCATGCTGCAGGGAAGATGCTGTCATAACCACCACAATCAGCGGGGCTGCAAAGGCCCCCATGGATTTTACCTTTGAATAGTGATGGAAAAGCAGGAAAGATCCTGACATTGCCCATGCCAGGAATGAGAGCGTCTCATGCATGTTCACAATGGGCGGATGGCCCAGGGCGTGCCAAAGCAGTGCTATTGCAATTGTATGCACCACAAAGCCGCATAACAGGGCCATTGCAGCTATGCGTTCAGCCCCTTTGCGCATGGTAATAATGTGGGCTACAAAACCTGCAGCAGCAAAAAAGTAAATGAACAGCGCTATCTGGAACAGGAAATCATGCATTTGACCTGACATCCTCCACTGTCTTTCCGGCACCCTGGCCGCATACTGTCTCTGCCCATGCAGTTATGCTCTCCCAGTCATCTTCTGTGAGCCATTTCAGTATGTCAGGGTCGGCAAGTGCTGTGCAAAGTCTCTTTTTTTCATCCGAATCCGCAGATGTTGAAAGAATAAACTCTCTCAGTCTTCCAAGAAGCTGGAGATAAAGCCCCCAGATAACAGGATATGCCTCCTCCATGTCCATACGGATACGCTTTGCAACCGCAGGGCTTCTGCCGGCAGTGGATATGGCTATGCAGAGATCACCCCGCCGAACCATTGAGGGGACTATAAAGCTGCACATCTCCGGTATGTCCACCACGTTGCAGAATATGCGGCGCTTATCCGTCTCTGCCACCACCAGACGCTGAACGTCCCGGTCATCAGTGGCAGAAACCACAAGCCAGGCATCATCAAGGTCCTGGGGCCTGAACTTGCGCTCCTTTACGGTTATGCGCCCGTCTTCAGCCATCCTGCGAATATTGTCTGTAAGCTCAGGGCTGACAAGAAGCACCTTTGCACCAGCAGATGCCAGGGGCTGAACCTTGCGTTCAGCCACCCTTCCGCCGCCCACCACCACAACCTTCTTGCCGTTAAGGTCGGCAAAGAGTGGGTAATAACTGAAGCTCTCCATAGATGTATTATCTCTATTCATGGCGTTTAAGAATATCAATCATTCGGTAACAGGGCAACATCCCAGGAGAGAATTATAATGAAACAGTTCTACCCCGAATTGAGTGTTTCAAAACTTGAAAAGTATAACCAGATGTAACTCCTTTTAATTTTGCACAAAATCATTTTATTAGACTTTTGAAACACCAACTCATCTTTAATGTTTGGTAACCATGAAACTACATTATCTGCAGGATGTACGAGAAACACTCCACAAAGCAAATGGAGAAAATTTTCCAAAAGAGAAAAATAATTCCAATAATTTTTTTCTCTTTTAAAAATTGATGGATTCGTAAAAAGTCAGCAACGGACTTTAGTGTTATTTCAGAAAAATTATGGGCGTATGCGCTTTTAGTTTATTTTTCTGTCTTGTTATGGTCTTAAGACCCTATCGAATGGTTATATTC
>JALWJV010000080.1 GCA_026996955.1 Deltaproteobacteria bacterium | reverse complement strand
AAGACATTGAAACGTCAAGCATATGGTTTCAGAGACATAGAATATTTTAAGCTCAGATTATACCACCTACATCAGCAGAGGTACTCATTAGCCGGATGAACCTTAATATTTCCATACGTGAAAATAATATCAATGGCTGCAGGCCGGACACCGAATCCAGGGTCTGCAAAAATGCGATGTCCAGGCATGACAGTCCACTGGAACATTGTATACAGATATATTATCAGGAAGATAATATTGGCAATAATAATTATTTTGAACCATAGTAAAGGCTTTTCCGTTTTGGAGCAGTACAGGCTGAAAGCGAAGAATAGGGCCAGATTCAATATGATTTCGTTAAAAAAACAGCTTGCAGAATATTTGGAATCTATGCTGAAGGCAATAGAGATGGCACCTGTAATTCCGTAAAGCGCTATTGCCCATAAGAGGGGTTGCCTGGCAACGCGCTTAAGAAACTGAGTGTCCACAGGTTTTTTTTAAGGAAATAGAGGCAGAATGCCAGGAAAAATGCTGAAAAAATATATTTTATTGTTGGCCCTGTATTAAAGGGAATAGAAATGATCAGCAGGAAAAAAACAGTGATATGATGTCTTGTAGTGAATAGTTTAAGTTGATAAGCATTTTTTCATTGATAAACCGGGTTTCTTTACGTTTTGTGGCACTGAACGGGTGATGCAAGGCGTAAGCTCTGACTAGTCACTTCTTGGCGTGATCAGGTTTTACATGCGGGCTCTCCCTGTCTCTTTAAGTACATCCTGATATACCTTTATAATCCCCTGCGCCATCTGCGTGGAAGTAAAGCCCTGCAACAGTCTTTTGGTGGCGGCTTTTCCCATGGCTTTTAATTTTTCAGCATCCATGTTGTTCAGTTCCTTCATCGCCTCTGCAAGGCCAGGTATATCACCTTTTGGTATCATTCGTCCAATATTTTCCGGGGTATCGAAAATGTCAGGAACGCCTTCAGCATCTGTTGCAATTACGGGAAGACCTGATGCCATTGCCTCAAGTATGGCGGCAGGCATCCCCTCCCTGAAGGAAGCGTGTACAAATACATCCAGGGCCTTAAGAAAGTAAGGTATCTCGTCAGGAGTGAGCCTGCCTGTAAGAATGATCCGGTTTTCAAGCGAGTGTTTTCTGATCTCCCGGCGGATTGCATCTTCCATGGCCCCGGTCCCGGCAAATACCATGATACTGCCAGGGGTTTCACCAGCAGCAAGGCTGAATGCCCTGACCAGGCCAAGGTGGTCTTTAGCCTTCCTGAAACCAGCAGCCATGCCAAATATAAAACGGTCCTGAGGAAGATTAAAACGCCTCCGTGCCTCCTGTCTCTGTATATTGTCCTGGTAAGGTTTTATGTCTATACCGTTTGGCACCACAATTATTTTTTCAGGCGGATATCCAGTTCGTGAAATAAAATCTTCTTTTGAACCCCTGCTTACGGAAATAATGCGAGCCAGTGCAGGAGTTATTGAGTTGAAGGCAAGCCTCCGTGTTCTATTCCTTATAAGACGCACCTGGCGAATGGTGTAGATAACTGGCGTGCCAGTAATTCGGCAGGCCAATCCCGCATATATAAGGGCCCTGTGGCGTTGAACATGTACGACAGCAGCCTTGTTTCTCCTGATAAGCCTGGCTATTTTCAAGATGGGAACGGGATTGAAGTTTTTATACGTGGTTCTGCTGAGCCCCAGTGTAACAGCATTATGGCCAAGATCGTGCAGGCGGGAATTTTTTATGCTTCCTGTGCAATAAACAACATCAGGCTGAAAGCCTGCTTTTTCCAGCCCAGTGAGGGTATAGTGGTGAAAATGTTTATCCCTGCCTGGGTCATCAAGAATGTAAAGTGTGTTCATGTAATTCCCGAACTTTCATGCTGCACTGTCCATTCAGTGCTCCCGCGTCGTTAATTAAATGTACAGGGCAACGCATTGTGCATTTTCAAGGTGTTTATGCGCACTTGATGTCTGGTATGGCTATCTGGCTGTCACAGGCATTTTTTTTGTTCTTGCGATTGTGCCTTGCAGCCATTCTGCCAGCCTTTCTGGAGACCGCACGGGCCAGTTTGCACCCGAGTTGTCTGCTGATTCCTGCTGCTTTCATGTAACTATTACAGAATGTATCAATATCTTGTTTTGTAATTACCGGTGCTGCGGAAAAAAGAAGCTGGGCCAGGTCCTTCACTCTCCAGCGCATGGCAAGTCTTCGTTGCATAATTACCCGCTGGAGGTCAATGATATAAGGCTTATAATTTTCATTTTTCCTGATAAACAGGTGAACAAGATAGAAATCCTGGTGCGCGAGGCCCAGGCGGTGCATTGTGCCAGCAAGTTTTGCAATTTTTTCTACAATGGTTTTTCGTAGGTCACCGTGTCGGGGACTGGAAAGGGATGGAAACAGTTCTGATGCCCTGATATAATCTGTAATCCCCAGGGTGAGAAGACAGGAGTTATGGCCATGCTTTGCCACCGCGATTGGCACCATGGTAGGTAATTCATACTTGTGAAAGGCAAGAATGGCCTTCCATTCATGAAATGCGTCGAAATAGGCACGTTTCCCGCAGCTCCAGTTTTTTAACTTTTCCTTTAACGGGACAGGCCTGTATCTTTTCAGGTAACATTCAAGGGGAGGAACGCCATGCTCCTGGTTCAGAAACAGCCTGCCTGTCCCCCTTTCTTTCAGTATTTCCTTGATGCTTTCTGTCTCAGCCTGCCACAACAAGTCTGCTGTGTCCAACTTGTTCAAACTGAGTAGAGAGGCGTATTCAGCGTTCACTACCAGCCTGCCATGATCCCGTGTTTTTACCTTTATATCCATTACATAGCCTGATCAGGTCTCGCTGAAAAATTTTCCCCGGGCCCTGCTTTTTCCAATCTTGTTTTTGGTTGAAACCATGAATCGATATTCCAGTTTTTTGTACCTGAAGCTCCAGGGGTGATGACAGAACACATAGCCTTTAAAAAGTTCCATTGAAGCAAAAGAGCCCTGCAATGCATCACTTCGCCCTTTAAGGAGTTTTTCAAGTGATGCTGCCATGCAGACAAGGTCTTTCAATCGTTCTCTGGTGGTTAATCTGTTTTTTACTACCGCACTGTCTGTATCAAAGAAAAATTGGATATTACCGCGCTCATCCGTCACAAAGTTTGAGATTTTGCAGTCTCCGTGGAATACCCCTTTCTGATGCATTAACCACAGGTCTCTGGCAAGATGTCTTAGAAAAGGTTGTGCACTTGGAGCATTTTTTAATATTTCCAGGGTGCTTTTTTTCCATTCACCCTTTTCAGCAAGTGGAACATGATGATACACAATTGCGCCATAGAAAGCACGCCAGGGGTTATTGTGCTGAAGCACGGCCAAGGGCTTCATGATGGGTAGGTTTCTACAGGCTATGCGCCATGCCCGCTTCCAGATTGTCAAGACTTTGCGTGGCCTTAAAAGATACGAAAAGGATTTGAAATGGCCGGAACTTCTGTATGCCTTCAGGAAAAACGAGTCATTACCATGCTTCAGGAGGATACACAGGGTGTGTCTGGAATTTTTCAATATTTTAATATTATTATTTATTACTGCTTCCGGTGATTGATTAAATGCGTTCAGGAGTGAAGTGGCAGTGCCGGTGTGTGTCCCTGATGAAATAATTACTCCACCTGGAATTTTTTTGGTGTGCCAGTTGTGAACAAGCCTTGAAAGTGCCCGTTTGCCCCAGTGCAGGCGCATTTTGGCATAGGCATAGTCGGCGACCTGGAACCTGTTTGCCTTGTTTCCAAGTTCCACCCAGTGGTTTTTGAGTGTGGAAACGCACTCCAGTACATAACGATGGGGCAGGATGTCTGTAAATGGGGGCAGAATGTATATTAACTGCTTCATTCGTTGTTTTGCGTTAAGTGGCTGATTATACAGTTTGGCCCTGTGAAGATCTATTACACTAAATTTCAGGTTACTGCTATCAAACAGTATGTTATTCAGATGGAAATCAGGCTGGAAAAAACCGGCATTTGCAAGTGTTGCCAGGAGTTCTGCAAAACGTTTGCAGATTTCCTTCCTGTTTTTTCTGGGGGTATTATGCCAGCTGTTCTTCAAAAAGGAATCTAGATCAGTACCTGGAACGTTTCTTGATACAAAGCAGGACCAGCCGTCATGATACACCCAGGCTGCCGGGGGAGCTGTAACGCCGTACTTTATGAGGTGACAGGCTGTTTTATACTCCTTCCATGCCGGATCCCGTAGTTTTCGTACAATTGGCGGGCCTGTTCTGAAAAATTTCAAAAAATATTCACCAGCCCTTATGACTCTCCGCCTGGCATTTTTTTTGATACAGACTGCATCTTTATTATTCCACACCCTGGAAGGTTCAAAGCTGTTATCTGTAATAATCCAACTGTTCCCAGGTGGTAAGGATGTGGGGAAAATATCTGATGTGTTCATGTTAACAAGACAGATAATAAGATGACGCCAGCGCGGTTTATACGGTTATGGAAACGAAAAAGTCGCGTATTTGTCTTGCCCTGGCATCCCATGAGTATTTTTCCGCATGTTTCCATGCTGAAACTGCAAGTTTTCCCCTGAGCTTTCCATCACGAGTAAGTGAAACTATGGCATCCCTTAAAGAAACGTGATCATCGGGCCTGAAAAACACAACTTGCTCTTCTGAAACCAGTTCTCTGATACTGGGGAGATCTGAGGCAATTACAGCAGTGCATGCTGCCATATAATCAAACAGCTTCAGAGGCGACGTATAGTTGGTGCTTTCAATATCCTTACTTGAATTTGGAAGTACTGTAATCTCCGCAGACTGAAGAATCTCTCTTGCCTTTCGATTTGAGACATATCCGTGAAGCCTGACCCGCTGCCTGATTGCAGTAGGTATTGAAAGGGGATCGAATTCGCCAATCAGTTCGAGTTGTAAATTATCTATGATTTCCACTGCCCTGTAAAGTGTGTCAAGTCCCTTCCATGGGTAATAAGATGATCCCACATAGTAAATGGTGTCAAGTCTTCCTGGGTGGAAATTTTTCTTTAAATCAGGGTTGTAGAATGTCCCGTTTGGAATAACTGTGGTTTTGGTGTCTTTATAAAGTTGAAGCCACCGGTTTTTAAGTCCGTTTGTGGTGAATATGATTCCAAGTGCCTTGCTTGCGATCTCCCTTTCCATGGCAGCAATTTTGGCATCATCGGGGTGCTTGTCCTGGAACAGGGCGTGAGCCTCGTAAACCACTTGGTGCCCATCTTTTAGCAGGGCCGCGGCCAGCTTGGGATGCCTGACAAAGATTATTTCTGGTGACGTCTTGCTGATGATCTTTTTCAGCCTGTGAAAAAAGAGCCTGTTAATCACAAACGGGCCTAAACATCTTCCTGCTGTGAGCAGATTAAGGCCTTCATGGATTTTTATGCCGTATGCATGTGAAATTTCAGAGGTAAAATCGGCTGTTAAGGTAACAGGCATCAGGGCAGACAGGGCGTTTGCAGTACATATTGTCTGAACAGATCTTGCCTTGGTAGAGGGTAGTTTTTCAGGATAGGCAATTAATATTCGCGGACTTTCAGGCATTTTCAGATGTTGCATAATGCCGCTCAAGGTATGGCCTTGCGGCATTATAAACTTCCTCCACTGTGATAATTTCCATGCAGTGAGGTTCCTTGCAATACTTTCTCACACATGGATTGCAAGGACGTTTTTTGTTTATGACCGTATGGATGTCAAGGTCCTGGTATGGGCCTGTATGACGTACGACACTGGGTACAAAAAGACCTATAGTAGGGGTCTTCAGTGCAACTGCTATGTGTAAAGGGCCGGTGTCATTTGTAATTAACAGGTCAAGCCCTTTAATTGCGAGATGCAGATCATTGATGTGGACTTTACCTGCAAGGTTGATGAGTTGAGAATCTGCATCTGCCATGGTAACGATTCTTTCGCCAAGTTGATGATCAGAAGGGCCTCCTAACAGAAAGATTTTGCTGCACGGAAGTGAACCTATAATTTTTTTTGCAAGTGCTGCAAAGTTTTCAGCAGGCCACATTCGATATGGTCTTGATGCAGATATCTGAAAGCCTATATTCAGATGAGATGTCAAATTTAAATGATACCTTTTCGATAGTTGCTTCCAAAACCGTTCAGTTTCTGCAGCATTGATAGGCAGAACCATCCTTGCATTATCCGGAATGGAGTCAACGATGTCTGCATCTATCATTCTAAGGACGTCCAGTCTCTGTTCAATGGCGTGGACTTCATCCCTGTAAGGAGTTCGTGCAGAAAGGAAGGGAGTAAGTTTTTCATCCTTTGCCCCTGATCTCAGGATGAAGGGCGTTCCTGCAAGCCATGCGGCCTGAACCGGACAGGGATCACTGTCATGTAGCGAAAGGCACAGGGAAAATTCTCTTTTTTTGAATTCCCGTACCAGCTTGAAGTTTTTTTTGTAAGCTCCAGGATAAGGTATGATTTCGTTTACATGTGGATTTGATGAAAAGAGTTTTTTATAGGGCCTTTTTACCAACCAGGTGATATGTGCATTTGGAAAAAGTTTCCTGGTTGCGTGGATGGCCGGAGTGGAAAGTAATGTGTCTCCCAGAGCAGTACAGGATATTATGAGGATTTTTTTTACGGTGCTTTTATTAAAATTTTCCAGTCTGTAAGGCAGATT
>JALWJV010000079.1 GCA_026996955.1 Deltaproteobacteria bacterium | reverse complement strand
TTACTAAGGTTATCTATCAGGGTATTGAGGTGGGGCGAGTTCAGAAACTCATTCTGAATCAGGATGACCGGAAGCACAATGTTACTGCGAAAATTTTGATGGATCCCATGACTGTGTCTGCACTGAAGACAGGCACAAAGTTCTGGATAATTCGTCCGCAGGTAGGTTTTGGCGGCATCAGCAATATCGGTACCCTGTTGTCAGGGCCTTATATTACGTTTGTTCCAGGCAGTGGAGAGCCATGCCGTGAATTCACAGTACAGGGCAGCCATTCCAAGGAGATTCTGCGGCAGGGTACGTTCTACAGGCTTACTGCAACGGACCTTAATGCAATAGAGCCTGGCGCACCGGTATTCTTCAAACATATACAGGTGGGCGAGGTGGCAAAGTACATGCTTAACAGGGATAACAGCGTTGATCTTTCGTTTATCATCTACGATGAATTTGAACACCTGGTGAACGACAAGTGTGTGTTTTGGAACTACAGTGGATTTAATCTCAAGGTCACTCCGGCAGAGATAAGCCTTCATGCCGGCAGCCTCAAAACTGTTTTGGCTGGCGGGATTGCCTTTGATTACCCTAGAAAGTATTACAGAAAAAAACTTAAAAAGGCAAAGGCAGGCAGGAGATTCAAGCTGTATGACAGCTATGCGGATGCTGTAAAGCATGTGCCTTCACTCAGGCCACACGGCATTTTCGTTCGGCTTGAGACAGATAATCCGGCATCTGTGGTTGCCGGCAGCCCTGTGTATTACAAGCGTGTGAAGGTTGGTGAGGTTACCGGCATAGGGTTGGACAGCAAGAAAGACAAGATTGTGCTTAACGTATTTCTTGACCAGAAATATCTGGACCTTGTTACAGACAAGTCCCGTTTCTTCTATGCCGGAGGAATAAATGTCAGTGGTAACATCAGGACCGGTTTTTCTGTTAAAGCCGGCCCTCTAGCCTCCATGATGATGGGCTCGATAAGCTTTATAAATCCTTCTAAAGGCAAAAAGGTCAGGGAGTGGCAGGTTTTCAACCTGTTCCAGGATGAAGAAAGCGCAATAAATGCTGATTACGTGCCAATTTTAATTGATTTTGGCTTTGCCCATGACCTTGAGCCCAATTCCAAGGTGCGTTACCAGGGAGTATCTATCGGTTTTGTCAAAACCGTGAATTTTGATGAAAAGACCAAGCGTGTAAAGGTATTGGCACTTATCGACAAGCGGCATGCCTTTCTGTTTACTTCAAGGACAAAAGTGTGGATAGTTGGGCCTGAATTCGGGCTTAATGGAGTGCAACACCTGGAAACCCTGGTTTCCGGTTCCTATCTTGCTGTCTTGCCCGGCAGGGGAGAGCCTGTTTCACAGCTTGAAGGTATGGATGAGCCTCCTGCCATCCCCAGTTTTGGAAAGGGGTTGCATATCGTGGTTGAGGCTGACCGCTTAGGTTCTCTGAAACGGGGCTGTCCGGTGTACTACAAGCAGGTTAAGGTTGGATATGTGTTTGGCTATGAACTTTCTCCGGATTCCAGGAAGGTGTGGGTGCATTTGAACATACTTGATTCATACCGTGCCCTTGTAAGGGAGGGTAGCAGGTTCTGGAATGTAAGCGGGATAAGTGTGGATGCCGGTATATTCTCAGGTGTTGACATAAAGACCGAATCCCTTGAGTCCATTGTTGCCGGAGGAATTGCCTTTGCCACCCCTGAGGGAGAGAAGATCGGGGATGTTGTGAAGGGTGGCACACACTTTGTGCTCTATCCCGAGCCTGAAGATGAGTGGAAGGAGTGGAGTCCGAATATTGTTCTTGAAAAGAAATGAATTTTGACTGGATGGGCTGGCTATCAGCCCATCCTTTTTTTGTTTCATATCACATGGCCTAAAAACGCAGTGCCAGCCCTGCAAACGGGCCATCTAAGTCAATATCAGCATCAAAGTTTATGCTGTTAAAATCATCCTGATCGAGATCCAGGTTTTCGAACCTGTAACCTGCCTCAATACCCAGCTCAATTACCTTTATCTTAAAAAAATAGCTGGCCTTGATACTGAGGTCATAGGCACTGGTGTGTTTATACCCGATAGCCTTTGCCTCCCCTTCTATCTCCAGACCAGTATTGGGAACCATGAATTTTATTTTGGCGTATGGAAAGGGAATGAAGAGATTGTCTTCTTCGATCTCATAGGCTGTCCTCAGAGATAATCCGGTGTCCGGTATGTATCCGGACCCCTCTGCAGAGAAGGTGAATTTTACATACTTCACATCCAGTCCCAGGTCTAGTGCAATCCAGTTCAGGGATAAAGGTTGGTAGAAGGCAATCATGTCCAGTTGTTTAAGTTCCATTTTGGAATATGAGTCCGCACCGAAACGCACATCCTCCCACTCAAAAGCAATAGAGGCCCGGTCAGAAAATTTGTTTTTGCAGTACTCAAGTCTCAGGTTTGGCAATACAGGGACCGGATGAGTCAATTCAAACCAGCCATAGGGACGATTTTCTTCATCATAGTTGAGGTAATCTATGTCTATGGCCGGATCGTCTTTGTATTGAATGGAGCCTGATGCATCGTTATGCCAGATTCCGCCTCCTCCGGAGATGTGAAAATCTGCGGCCAGTGCTCCTGTATTCAAAGTTGATAGTTGTATTGAAACGGTGCAAAGGAAGATCAAGACACTGATTGAGAGACTTGGTCTGATTGTCGCTTCGGTGTGGTATACATTCTTCATTTCATCCTCCTTACGCCTGGATTGCCAGGGTATGCCGTGCATACTTCCAAATTTTTGAAATTCAGTATCTTCCCCTGTTGAGACACGCCTAAAATAAATAGAAGGTATAAAAGATTTTTCAGTCAACCCAACCAAGGACATTCCTTATTACAGACCAGCGCTTCTCCTTCTGGTTCAGCTCCTCTCCAAGTATCCAGTGCCGGTATGCCTGCTCGGTAAGCCCAGTTTTGATTCGTGTCTCAAGCCAGGTGTCCATATACCCTTTCCATCGCTCCTGGTTATCCGGCATGGCAAAAGCCATTGGGCATTGATAATCAAGTCCCTTGGGGATAACCACTGTCCACTCTGGATATACCAAGGTCCAGCCAGTGGCGGTCTGGGCAGTATATAACATTGCATCTATTTCGGGATATTCACCCCTGAAAAAATCCCTTGGTGATTTGATTATGACAAGTTCCGCATTGGGGAACAGGCGCTGAGCAGCCCCCTCCTTGTAACGGAAAGGGGTCACGCCAAGTTTTAATCCCTTCATGGACCGGATCTTTTCATAGGAGGAAAATTGATCTCTTCTGTAATCAAGTACAACCAGGCTCAGAAGTTCATCAAGGTAGCTCCTGGAAAATTGGAACCTGAGCGCCCGTTCCGGACTGATTGTAATTCCTCCAACCGCCAGATCAATGCGCCCCTGGTCAAGTTCCCTCTCAAGGTCCGGCCAGTCTATCCTCACTACGTCCAGCCTGACCCCAAGGTCCCTTGCAAGCGCATGTGCAAGTTCCATGTCGTAACCAATGACCTGGCCCTTTTCATTCTTGAAGGCAAATGGCAGCCGGTCCTTTGAATATCCTACACGCACGCTGCCCCTTTCACGGATTATGTCTATTCTGCTCCGTTTCTGTTCTTCCGGTGAAAGCGGGCCAGGTGATGCGTTGTTGTTCACATCGGCAACGGGATTTACGAGTTCCTTGTTGATGAGCTGTTTGTAGCCGGCATAGTCATAATGGATGGTTTTGCTGAGTATAATGCCCAAGCCCGTCATAATTGTCAGTGAAAGCCCCAGTGTGATTGCCATGACCTCCAGTATTTTGGTCCATCTTAGCCTGTTAAGTATTGCAGAGGTTACCAGCAGACATATTACAACACCGTGCATCGCGGCTATGGCCGTGACAAAACGCAGTGTAAACACACTGCCAAGCATGTATAGCTGGAAAAGGTCTGCAGGCAGGCGGAAGTAATCCAGGAGAAAGGGTATAGCCACGGCAAGGGAGCCGAAGGCTGAGAATATCCCCATTATGCAAAACTCAGGGTAGTGGGAAATCCCCAGGGGTGAACCGGCAAACCATGCGGCAAAAAGGACAAAACCCAGTCCCAGGACCGTGCCCACGCTGGGAAAACTATAGGTTGTAGGTACAAGTGCGTCTATTGCAGACAGAGATGCATCGTTGTCCATCCGGTGTTTTTCAAGAAGTTTCTTGGTTTTTTCTGCTATCATGGGCAGGACAACAAGCACTGTGCCGGTTGCAAATGCCGTAATCATGGGAAGCCTTGCCTCCTTTATCACCTCTTGATAGGTGAAGGGAGTGGCGCGGGCCACCAGCATTGGCAGGGTGTAGAAGGCAATAATTAACCAGGCTGCAAGATATACGTAGAGATATACCTGCAGCCTCATCAGGGCGTGCACCTGAAGGGTCCCTGCGGCAGCGGCAGACAGTGCAAAAATGCCGATTGGGGCAGTGTTGGCCACCATGGAAGCCATTTTCATCAGGGCATCACTCAGGCTCTGCATGTCGAGTATCAGATAGTCTTTGTTTTTGACAGAGATAAGGGCGCTGCCTAGAAATATGCTGAAAATGACTACAGCCGGAACAATGGTGTTGGCAAGGGCATAAAACGGATTGGCAGGAATATACATGTCAAGGATGCTTATGTGCTTTCTGGCCTCTGTCATGGGCGAGCTGAAAAAAGACGCGGATTTCCATTCCGGATAAGCCAGGGGCAGGCAGAGCGTGGTCAGCACTGTTATGCCCCACAGGGTCAGTATCAGTGCTCCTCCACGGAGCCCAAGGAGCTTTGCCATGCTGCTGTCAAGCCGGCCAATACCGCCAATAAGTGATACCAGGATGTACGGTATTACCGTCATCTGCAGGAGTTTTATGTAGATGTCTCCCACTATTTCCAGCTTGCCCATTGGCTCACCGAAAAAGATGCCGGCAGTAATACCAAGTACAAGGCTGGTTATGACCAGCTGGAACAGGGAGAATTTTTTGAATGGATTCAGTTTCATTTCCGCATGTCTAGTTCATAAAGGGAAGATGTGCTGTGCTGGATGTGGCCCCCTGGTGGATCAAATATTCTGCACAATACCGTAAGAGTATATGCTTGCAAAGCATCTTAATTGATAGTTGTTGAAAACATCTCGACTCCTGAGGATGTGCCCTGACAGTCCAATATCGTAGGATCGTAAAACTGCAAACTGGTTGAACTGTATTAACTTCTGGAGTACCCTTATTAGTAATGTATCGTTGTAAATTGATGATGTTAACTTAAAAAATAACCCGTGTAGGGGGTGTTATGAAAAAGAATGTATTTTTATTGGCCATTGGACTGGTATTTTTCGTTTTTTTGACAGGCTTCTTTGGAGCAAAGGGGGATAATCCCGCGGAAAAGCGTAGGGCAATCAATCAAATGAGGCAGGAAACACTTGCTGAACTGTTCGAGCATGTGCCCTCTGCCCGTGAAGAGATCAGACGTGCGGTGGGCTACGCTGTGTTCAGTAATATTGGTATAAATGTTTTGATTGTTTCTACAGGTAATGGTTATGGCGTGGCTCATGACAATATCACAGGAAAAGATATTTACATGAAGATGCTCTCCGGCGGTGTTGGTGTCGGGTTCGGTGTCAAGGACTTCCGGGGCATTTTTGTCTTTTATAATCGTGATGCTTTTAACAATTTTGTAGAGCATGGATGGACTGCCCAGGGACAGGCCGACGCTGCTGTAAAGGCCGATGACAAGGGTGGGGCAATTGCTGCTGCCATAGAAGTGGCTCCTGGTGTCAGGTTGTATCAGCTTACTGAAAATGGTATAGCTGCTCAGGCAACCATTCAGGGCACCAAATACTGGAAGGACGATGAACTGAATTAGCTGCTTGTTATAGCCTCAGAATAAGACCATGAAACGAATACTTTTCTTCTTGATTGCTTTTGGCTTGACTGTCCCTTTTTATTATGACGCCGTTGCTGCCAATGATGTTTATGTATACCCGGCCAAGGGGCAGAGTCCCCAGCAGATGGAGAAGGACAAGGCAGAATGTTACAGGTGGGCTGTTGGGCAGACGGGGTTTGATCCTGCAGCACCTCCAAAACCTTCTCCTCCACCGCCACAGGCACAGCCCCAGGGAGGCGTTATCAGCGGTGCTCTTACCGGCGCTGCCCTTGGGGCTATTGGTGGGGCAATAGCAGGAGATGCCGGCAAGGGTGCTGCAATCGGAGCTGCTACAGGTGGTCTTTTTGGAGGAATCAGCAGACACCGCCAGGAGAGGTATCAACAGGAACAGTACGAGCAGTACCGAAGGCAGGAGGCGGCCCGGTTCAGCCACATGAAGCAGCAGTATGACCGCGCATACCGGGCATGTATGACCGGCCGGGGCTATACAGTTAATTAGGGGCTGCACCGGGTGTAAACAGATTATCAGGAGATTTGTATGAACAATAAACTGTATATGTTTCTGGGGTTGCTTCTTGTGTTATGGATTGGTGTAAATGTCTGTATTGCTTCAGACAAGAGCCATAAAGAAATAAAGCCCATTATCTGCGCCATCAACACCCTTTATGAGTGTGATGGCCTTTCAGGTTGCCAGCAGAGGAGCCCTGAAGAACTTAATGTGCCAAATTTTTTGAAAATCTTTATAGATAAGAGAGAGATTCATCCTGCCGGGGCTGTTACAAGGGGCAGCCACATAAGCAAGATGTAGAA
>JALWJV010000078.1 GCA_026996955.1 Deltaproteobacteria bacterium | reverse complement strand
AGAATGCTGACAGCAGCGCAAATGTGGACGCCAAAGGATCAACAAACTCCGGGCAGGCATTTGCAGGCTCAACAGAACAGGAGCAGATGGAACGCATTCTTGAAATAATCAGACGTGCAAGCTCCGGCACCAGGACCCTTGGCATAAACAATATAAGTGAAATACATGTGGAGCAAGGAGACATCGTGCTGTACACGTCTGACAGGGGGCTGCCGCTTCGTTTCAGCTCCAATGCCCCGATAAAACTCCAGTTCCAGAGGGCAGAAAAGATACTGCATCACCTGTACAGTTCCGGAAAGTACAAAAAGATAGCAAAGGTAAACCTTTATTACGGCAGCGACACCGCTCTTGCCAAGCTTAAGCAGTAAATTTTGACTTTGCCAACAATAGTAAACAGTTACCACACATCATAAATGAAGAACAGATGACAAACAGCTCATGTGACATAATAGTTGGCCTTGATATTGGCACTACCAAGATATGCGCGCTGGTAGGCGAATACACCGAAGACGGAATCAATATCGTGGGTGTAGGGACCCATCCATCCGTGGGGCTTCGCAAAGGCGTGGTGGTCAACATCGACAGCACCGTAAGCTCCATCCGCAAGGCAATTCGTGAAGCAGAACTCATGGCTGGCTGCGAGATAAATTCCGTCTTTATCGGCATTGCCGGAAGCCACATAAAGGGCTTTAACAGTCACGGAGCCATTGCCATCAAGGGTGATGAGGTTACACAGGCGGATGTTGACAGGGTAATTGAGGCAGCAAGGGCTGTTGCCATCCCCCTGGACAGGGAGGTTATCCACATACTTCCCCAGGAGTACATGGTTGATGAGCAGGGCGGCATCATTGACCCTGTGGGCATGACAGGGGTGCGCCTGGAAGCCAAGGTGCATATTGTAACCGGTGCGGTCACTGCTGCTCAAAATCTCATAAAATGCGCTAACCGTGCAGGCCTTGATGTAATAGACATTGTACTTCAGCCGCTTGCCTCATCTGAGGCCGTACTTACCGATGAGGAAAAGGAAATCGGGGTGGCACTGATTGACTTCGGCGGCGGTACCACGGACCTGGCGCTGGTGGCAGACAGGGCAATAAAACACACGGCTGTCCTTGGACTTGGGGGCAACAACCTTACCAATGACATTGCCGTCGGCCTGCGTACCCCCATGAACGAGGCTGAGAAGATCAAGGTGCGTCATGGCGCATGTATCAAGGCGCTTGCTGGCAGGGATGAACGCATTGAGGTCCCAAGTGTTGGCGGACGCAAGCCAAGAATGCTGTCCCGTCCCATCCTGACGGAAATTCTTGAGCCAAGGGTTGAGGAGATATTCTCCCTTATTGACCAGGAGATGCAGCGCACCAAGCTAAAGGAACTGCTTGCCTCAGGAGTGGTAATTACCGGCGGTTCAGCCCTGCTTCCCGGCATGGTGGAGATTGCAGAGCAGGTATTTCAGCTTCCGGCAAGGGTGGGGTATCCAAGGCGCATAAGCGGACTGGTTGAGATAGTTGACAGTCCCATCTATGCAACTGCCGTTGGGCTTGTACTGTACGGAATGGAGCATCAGCCTGCACGCAAGTTCCGGATACGGGACGGTAACATATTCAGCAGGGTTACTGCACGGATGAAGTCGTGGTTCAAGGGCTGATGCATAAAAAAATCGTAACGTAACTGTTCAGCGTACTTATGTTAATAAAGGTTGGTAAAGGGTCTTGTTTTTCCGCTCCGGTGAACAATTTCTTGTTTTTCTAAGGCTCGCTACGCCAAAATCGCGAAACTCGCTCGTCCCTCGCTCAGCGAGAGGCGATTTTATGGCTGCGCTTCGCCAAGAAAAACTACGAAATTCTTCAGAGTCACTCCAAAACAAGACCATTTACCACACTGAATAGATCCAACAAATGTAACGGATGACCAGGGATAATCCCTGAAAATGAAAATAACAGTTTAACCATAAGTGGAGAGGAAAATGCCTTTTGAGTTTGTAGAAACAGAATCAGCAGCCAAAATAAAGGTCATTGGTGTTGGAGGAGGAGGCGGCAACGCCATCAACAACATGATCTCGTCAGAACTCAGGGGAGTTGAATTTATTGTAGCCAACACAGATGCACAGGCACTGGAGATGTCACTTGCCGACACCAAGGTGCAGCTTGGCAAAAACCTCACAAAGGGCCTCGGGGCAGGGGCCAAACCGCAGGTCGGGAGGGACGCCGCTGAGGAGAGTGCCGAGGAGATCAAGGAGGCGCTGGCCGGAAGCGACATGGTGTTCATTACTGCGGGCATGGGCGGCGGCACCGGCACAGGTGCCGCCCCGGTTATTGCCGAGATAAGCAAGGAGGTTGGCGCCCTTACAGTGGCGGTTGTAACCCGCCCCTTTACCTTTGAGGGCAAGCGCAGGAAAAAACTTGCTGAAGAGGGCCTGGAAAAGCTCAAAAATGTTGTGGACACCATCATCACCATTCCCAACGACAGGCTCAGAAGCCTTGCAGACGCAAGGACTCCCATAATGGAGATGTTCAAAAAGGCTGACGAGGTCCTGTACTATGCAGTCCGGGGTATTTCTGATCTCATAGTGGTTCAGGGCTACATCAACGTGGACTTTGCTGACGTTCGCACCGTAATGGCAGAGATGGGAATGGCACTTATGGGAACCGGGTTTGGTACCGGCGAGCGCAGGGCAATGGAGGCAGTCCAGATGGCAATTGCAAATCCGCTGCTTGAAGATATATCCATCAGCGGCGCCCGCGGTATCCTCATGAACATAACTGCCTCAAGTGAGACCCTGAGCATGGAGGAAGTTGACCAGGCATCAAGCCTCATCTACGAGGAGGCACATGAAGATGCAAATATCATCTGGGGAACCGTTTTTGATGACTCGCTTGGTGATGAGATCAGGGTAACTGTAATTGCCACTGGCATTGGCAAGGATCAGCCAATGGCTGAAGATATTGACCCTGCAGTGGTGACCTCCATTGAGACCGCACGCCAGAAGAAGGACAAGCCGGCGGATGAGCCCAGGGAATCTGTACAGACAAGTGACATTATCATTGGCACGGCAGTCAATGATGGTATCATTAAAAACCTTGGCTCTGGAGGCCTTGATTCACCCTCAGGTGAATTCCCCGGACTTGACCAGATCGACGACACTATACTTGAAGTACCGGCATTTCTGAGAAAAAAGGCTGATTAATCTTTAGCCGTAACTATTCAGCGTAGTGAATGGTCTTGTTTTGGAGTGACTTTGAACAATTTCGTAGTTTTTCTTGGCGAAGCGCAGCCGTAAAATCGCGTCTGTCTGAGCGGGGGACCAGCGAGTTTCGCGATTTTGGCGTAGTGAGCCTTAGAAAAACAAGAAATTGTTCACTGGAACGGAAAAACAAGGCCATTTACGAACCTTATTACGTAGAATACGCTGAGCAGTTACCCAAACAAACTTTTCTGCAACCTCTTCATGGGACGCCTGACCCTGCGCTTTGCAGTGTCAGGCGTCTTGCGCAGTTCCTCTGGAATCCTCTTTATAAACCTGGACGGCTTCCTTGATTTGACAGCGCCATTTACAGGACGCTTTCTGGGGTAGGTCAGATAAAGGCGCTCAGACGCCCTGGTAAGCCCCACGTAGAACAGGCGTGTTTCCTCATCCAGGCTGCTGCCCTTCCACGGTATTATCCCCTCATCACAACCTGCAATAAAGACAATGGGAAACTCAAGCCCCTTGGAGGCATGAAGCGAGAGCAGCGAAACCGCCTCTGTCCTGCTTCTAATAATTTCCACCTCGTTTCGCATAAGCAGAGACAGGCTCTCAACCTGTGGATTCTTCTCAAGGGCATCTGCAAGGCCGGCAATTTCCGGAAGTTCCGGATCTATCTCAAGCATCTTGGCCATTTCCTTAAGAAGCTCGGCAGGAGAAAGCCTTGCTGCAGCAGATTTGAGAAGATTCCCCCTGCTCACCCAGAATTTGCGGGGACCAGGAAGCCTTGAGAGGTGAAAGTCTGCTGCCCTGCCCTTAACCGCCTCCCACAGCCTGTAAATATTCTGAAGCTCTGGCTGCTCCAGGGGATCAGGCATTGCAGAAAGCTGAAAGGGAATGCCCTCCTCAAACAGTGCCTGTGCCACCTGGTCTCCAATCCTCCGGGTTCGAAACAGCACAGCCACGTCTCCAAGGCTTCGCATCTCGTCCCCCCCTGCCCTGCCTGCATTCATTGAGTCAAAACTGAGCCCGCCAACATTTTTTTCAATCTCAAGGGCTATCCAGCGGGCCTCATCACCAGGATTCTTATGTGCCTTGAAGATAATCTCTGAACCGCGCCCCTTTTCAGAAACAAGGGCAGGGGCACTTGCCTCCCCAACCACCCGTCTTGCAGCATCCAGAAAGACCTGCGGACACCTGTAGGCGCGATCAAGGGCAACCTCAACAACATTTTCATAATCCTTGCGGAATCTTTTTATAAACTCAGGGCTTGCCCCCCGGAAACCGTAGATTGCCTGGTTCACATCCCCAATTACAGTTACATTTCCCGCGGGTGTGGTCATGAGACGCAGCAGGGCGTACTGTGCAGGGCTTACATCCTGGAACTCATCCACCAGCACTGCCGATATTCCGGACCTGAAGGCCTGGGCAACATCCGGCTGTTCGAGGAGCCTGGCTGCCTCGATAATAAGGTCGTCATAATCCCACATGCCATAATGCTCAAGGGCAGCGGAATAGAGCTCAAGACAGCGCTCAAGCTCTGCATCCTCTTCAGCCACCCGAACAGGGTAATGCTCCTTTGCCCTTGATATGGCACTCTGAATATGTCTTGCATTAGCCCTTATGCCTGCATCCTTCAGGGCGCCTGCAAGGATAGAGCGGGCATCCGCCTCTCCAGCCACCTCCCGCACCTTGTCACCGTAAAATTCCTTCAGGAACCCCAACGCCCAGCCATGAAAGGTGGCAACCTGCACCCTGCCGGCACTAACAGCATCTGAAGCAAGAGACTTGACCCTCTCAGCTATCTCAGATGCAGCCTTGTTGGTAAAGGTAATTGCAAGCACACCGCCACCTTCCATACATCGGGACTGATGGGCAATGCGGCATGACAGGACCCTTGTCTTGCCGGTCCCGGGCCCTGCCTGCACAAGCAGCGGTCCGGCTGGGGCTGTTACTGCCCTCTTTTGGGCATCATTCAGGTTGTCGAGATACTCATTGGCCATATTACGATAGTTTCCACGGTGCGCACTGCGCACCCTACATGAGGAGCTGAACCGCCAAGGACGCTAAGGGCGCAAAGTTTTTCTGCTTGAGCAAACAATTTGATGAATGATAATTGTATCTATTAGGCGTGGTAAATGGTCTTGTTTTTCCGTTCCGGTGAAGAATTTCTTGTTTTTCTAAGGCTCGCTACGCTAAAATCGCGAAACTCGCTCGTCCCTCGCTCAGACAGACGCGATTTTTCGGCTGCGCTTCGCCAAGAAAAACTACAAAATTCTTCAGAGTCACTCCAAAACAAGACCATTTACCACACTGAATGGATACGGATAAACTATGATATATTCACCAAATGCCGTTTTATCTTTCTGGTGGATGTTTTTGGAAGCTCCTCATTGAATATTTTGAACTGCTTGACCCGCTTGTAAGGGGCGATCATGGCATTGGCCGTCTTAACGTCCTTTGCAATCAGCTCCTCCACTTCTGAATCAGAAAGCACCGTATCAGGAAAATTCTCCCCTATCTTCTCAAAATCAGGCACTACCACGCAACACACATCTTCTCCTGCAGTGCCGCCCTTCTTCCTGCCATACACCATTGACTCAAGAATAAAAGGCTGCCTGTTAAGCTCGGCTTCAATCTCCTCAGGATATACATTCTTGCCTGCCGCAGTAACTATGACGTTCTTGGACCTGCCGCAGACATGCACGTATCCATCCTTGTCCACCATGCCCAGGTCACCTGTTGCAAGCCAGCCATCCTTGAGCACCTTTTCCGTTGCCTCACTGTCCTTGAAATAGCCCTTCATAATCATTGGGCCCTTGAAGGCAAGCTCTCCCACCCCTTCAGGAGAGGCATCAAGCACTCGCACCTGAACTCCTGGCAGAGGAAAACCAATGGTCTCGTTCCTTGGTGCATCAGCAGGATTTATGGTGAGAACCGGGCTTGCCTCAGTAAGACCATAACCCTGAAGAATGGAAAGACCTAAACGGTTCATCTCCCTGGATACAAAGACAGGAAGCGCTGCCCCGCCGGAAATGAAAAATTTCAGGCTGCCAAGCCCTGCCTTTTCACGAAGAGACCTGAAAAGGTACTTTCCAAGCCCGAAATTTCCCACCTTCTCCCCTGCCTTTACAAGGTTCATGGTGGCATAAAACACCTTTCGCTTCACGATAGGCGCCTTGTCAACAGCCCGAAAAATTCCCTCAACCATCTTCTGGAACAGCAAAGGCACACCCAGCATCACAGTGGTGCCGGAATTCCTGATGTCCTCCATAAGATAACGGGATCTCAGGCTCCTTGCGTATGTAATATGACATCCCATGTAGATGGGAAGGAGGAAACCAGCGGTACACTCAAATGTGTGATTTACCGGAAGGACTGAAAGGAATCTCTCGCCTCCGATTTCAAGATACCCGGATATGGCATGTTCACAGGCAATAACATCCGAGACGATATTTGAATGGGTAAGCATAACCCCCTTGGGGCTGCCGGTAGTGCCGGATGTAAATATAATTGCCGCAAGTTCCGAGGATTCAACATCCGGAAGGGAAAGGGACGGATTTTCCGTGCCTGCCTCCCGCAAGGCATCAAGCGTAACCGTGCCATCCCTGCATGCAGGATGGCCTCCCTCCCCGGCAAACTCAAGAGAG
>JALWJV010000077.1:2120-6841 GCA_026996955.1 Deltaproteobacteria bacterium | reverse complement strand
AAATCTCAGGGGATTTGGAGGATGCAACAGGATGATGGGCTCATACATGCTTGATGGTGACAGGCTCATGTTCAGCGGTATTGCAACCACCAGGAAGTTCTGCGTGGATACCCAGGGCATTGAGGACCGCTTTGTACAGGCACTTGGTCAGGTAAGGCGATATTCCATAGAGGGGAATATACTTACCCTTTATGGTGACTATGGAGAGCTGGCAAAACTTAGATGGGCAAACACTCGATAAACGTATAAAAACCGAGAAAAATCATGGCTAATTCATTTTTTATAAGTGAACTGGAACAGGAGGTTCGCAAACTGCTGTTCCAGGGGCTTGACAAGCACGAAGTGTGGAAAAAACTTGCCACTTATGACAATAAGGATGAACTTCGTTTTCTGCTTAATAACCTCCCGGCTCCTGAGCCAAGGAGGAAATATCTTTACCTCAATATCATGCTCATCTCCATGCTGGGCATCATAACCGCCAGGAAGCTCTTTAACCTGTGGGGTTTCGAAGTATTCAACATGTTTACCCTGTTCTCCTTCATAGTGCCCACCATCAACATTTATCTAATGCGGGAAATAATGCTGTTCCACCGGACGGGATTTCAGTTTACCGCAATACTCATGGCAATTTCCCTGCTCAATGCCGAAAACAGGGTAATTCCGGAAATAGTTTTTATACCCATCATGGTCGCCATTTCAGGCTTTCTCTATTTCAAGCTCTATCCTGAAAGCAGTATGATTAAGGAGTGATGAATACCTGAACTGAGCGTATCAAAATCCGCCGCGCTGTTTGCGTTCCTTGCAGCCATTTATTGCCCTTTTCGCTAATTTCAAACTCTTTAAGGTGCAAACAGCTCTTGAAGCAAAGCAAGAACTTTCGATTGTGTTCTCGGATTTATAACCCCTAATTTCTTGACAAGTCTTTTCTTATCAATGGTACGAATTTGATCTAAAATTATCTGCTCTTTCTTCCCTTGAAAAGAACACGAAATTCGAGTTGGATATCGCCGTCCCCTGGTCGTCATTGGCGCCACAATGACTGTAGATATATAGTGATTCATTTCATTTGGAGAAACAATAAGGCAAGGTCTTGTTTTTTGTATCTCATGCCCAATAGTTGGGTCGAGACAAACCAGGAACACGTCAAAACGATTTACCTCCACTCCCATTCTTCCTCGGCCCATTGGCTTGTTGGAAATTCCAACAATTGATCATCACCATTCTGCGCCATTTTTTCAAACGATTTCGCCCAATTCTTACGGGCTGAAACATGAGGCTTAATAAGAAGCTTTTTATCATGCACCTCCAGTTCCACCTCGCTGCCAAAACCACACTGTTCAAGAATTGCTTTAGGTATTCTCAAGCCCTGAGAGTTACCAATTTGGATTATCGATGCTTTCATAGGCCAACAACCTCCAAGGTATCAGATAACTACATTGTAATTACACAGGTATCGTTTGTCAATCTGGCTTTGTATCTATTCAGCGTTGTAAATGGTTTTGTTTTGGAGTGACTTTGAATAATTACGTAGTTTTTCTTGGCGAAGCGCAGCCATAAAAATCGCGTCTGTTTGAGCGAGGAACGAGCGAGTTTCGCGATTTTGGCGTAGCAAGCCTTAGAAAAACAAGAAATTATTCACCGGAACGGAAAAACAAAACCATTTACCAACCTTCATTAACATAAATACGCTGAACAGTTACCTGGCTTTTAAGGAACACGGGATTGCCGCATTTACTGCGTCTGCTTTATTAGAAAAATTCCCACATATATAATGAAAACCCTCTTTCAAGGACATACAGCCGAATCGGGCAATCACTCAATTCAGGGAATAAACAGACAAAAAAAGAGGGGGCAGACATTAATGCCGCCCCCCAGGAGGTTAGGACTTGCTGAGCATGTTGTTGGAGGTCCGTCATGCTGTGCCTTTATATAAAGCAAACTTCATGCCAAACAACACCAAAGAAAATACTCTCCCAAATGAGTTTTTTTCGCCTCAAAAATATCACCAAACCCACAAATGGTATTTTTTTAACCTTTAATGGATAAAAAATTCTTTACCCTTGCCCCAGCACCTCTTTTTTCACTGCCTCAAGACGTGATTCCACAAGCTCTCTGATCTCCTCAAGCCTCTTTTCATCTGTGGATTCAAACCTCAGCACAAGCACGGGCTGGGTATTTGACGCCCTTATCAGCCCCCATCCATCATCAAACTCTACCCTTACGCCATCAACATCAATGATACGGTAATTATTTTCCCTGAACCACTTTTTTACCCGCTCCACAATTTCAAACTTTGCATGCTCAGGACATTCATTTCTTATCTCAGGAGTTGAATAGGTATGAGGAACGTCTGCAAAATATGCTGAAAGGGGACGGTCATCTGAGGCAAGAATCTCCGCAAGCCTCAAGGAGGCATAGATTCCGTCATCAAAACCGAAATACCGGTCGGCAAAGAAGAGATGACCACTCATCTCTCCGGCAAGCAGCGCATTTTCCTCTTTCATCTTCTGTTTGATAAGGGAATGTCCGGTCTTCCACATTATGGGGCGTCCGCCGTGTGCAGCAATATCATCGTACAGCACCTTGGAACACTTGACCTCGCCTATAATTGCAGCCCCCTTGTTCTTTTCAAGTATCTTTCTTGCAAAAAGCAGCAGCAGCTTGTCCCCATAAATTATGTTGCCGTTTTCATCGACTGCCCCAAGCCTGTCACCATCACCATCATAGGCCATTCCAACGTCTGCACCGGTTTCTTTCACTTTTTTTATCAGATCATTCAGATTTTCTGGGATGGTAGGATCAGGGTGATGATTTGGGAAGGTTCCGTCCACATCGCAGAACAGTGCATGTACCTGGCACCCTGCCTGCCTGAATGCCTCTGGGGCAACCAGTCCGGCAACACCGTTTCCGGCATCCACCACCACCTCTATCGGCCTTGATATCCTGATATTCTCCTGCATATATTCAAGATAGGGGGTGATAATGTCAGTGGTGCTGCTCTGCCCCTTGCCTGCCTCATAATCCCCTTTCTCTATAATCTCTCTTATCTGCTGAATGCTTTCACCATAAATTGTGCCAGGGCCTATGCACATCTTGAAGCCATTGTACTCAGGAGGATTATGACTCCCGGTAACCATGACCCCTCCATCAGCCTTGAGGTGAAATATGGAGAAATAGAGCAGGGGAGTTGGACATTCCCCCACATTGGTAACATTACACCCGGCTTCCAACATGCCCTGAATAAGGGCATCCTGCAGACGCATGGAATGGGTGCGGCCATCTCTGCCGCATGTAAGATTACGGCAACCCTTTCGTATTGCAAGTGTGCCATAGCCCCTTCCAATATCCCTGACAACCGCCTCAGTAAGATCGGTATCAACCATTCCTCTTATGTCATACTGTCTGAATATATCCACATTCATGCCTGCACCTCCGCGTGAAGTAATATTCTCCAAGTTCCTTTTAAACATCCCTTTAAATCCTCAAGCTTACGTTTACCTTGCCTGAAATCCAAGTATATATTATTTTTTATCATCAGTGTACTTTACCTTCTCAAAAAAATCTGCAGCACCGCAGCCATACCACATATTTACAGGAATAACATGACAACCTTATCCAAAAAAACACAAAACACATTCAGGGTCCCTGCTGCCAGGCCATTTGGCCCGGCACTAAACTCCTCCAGAAGAATTGTTTGCCCTGAGTGCGGCAACGACCTTTTATTCTACGAAATCGCAGAAGACGTTACCCTCACAACAAGTTACCTGCAGAACGCAGACGGCAGCTTCACACCTCAAAGCGATGATTCACGCATCCTTGGCACAGTAAAATTATTCTGCGCCGAGTGCAGTCACGATCTCACAAGGTTTCATAACCAGTTTGTGGAAATGCTGTTTTAACATCTCAGCCACCTTGCCGGGCAAATGATAATCCGCTCAAACAGAGAGTTTCGCTCACAATTTCACCAGCTTGGCAAAAATGACTGCATTATCAGTGAACTTAACCTTAAAAACTGCGAAGAATCCCTCTTTTTAGACCTTGTGGAACGGGGAGTCACTCTCTTTCCCCCTGCCATATCCCAACAGCTGTCACGCTCAAAATGCCTTCAGGCAGTGGTATTTGCGCCATTCATGCTGCCCCTTACCACTGTTGTAAAGAGCAGGCATGAAATGATCCTCTGTATTGAAAAATACGGGGCGCACAAAATTGGACCTGTTATCACCAAACAGGACAGGCTTGACTGCGGCCTTGGCATCAACCTGTGGAAAGATATTGAAGATGCCTTTAACGCCACCTGCTTCAGGGGACTTTCCTACCCCTTTGTACTACAGCCCTTTCAGGAACGTGCAACTGACATGCGGGTCATCATAATTGGGGACTACACAGAGTCCTACTGGAGAAACAACCCATCATCATTCAGAAATAATCTGCATTTTGGCGGACAGAGCCAAAAGGCAACACTGTCAGAGGAACAGAAAAAATTCTGCACTGAAGTGATGCATCGAGGCAAGTTCCCCTATGCACACATAGACATGCTGATAACAGAAGATGGCAGGCATTTTCTCTCTGAGATAGCACTAAGCGGCGGGATACGGGGCGCGCAGATAACTCCAGCGGAATACAAAATACGCATCAGGGAAATACAGGACAAATTTGCCAGGGATTTTGCAACATCACTCTAAACTTTCATGATATGGGGGTGTTACCCCATGACATGAAAG
>JALWJV010000077.1:0-2110 GCA_026996955.1 Deltaproteobacteria bacterium | reverse complement strand
TCAGCTCAAAGCTCAAAGTCAGAAGCTGAAAATCTCAAAAGACACAAAAGCTGAACCGCAAAGAACGCTAAGAACGCAAAGTTTTTTGCTTTCAGCCTTGAGCTTTCAGCTATTTGTGAATCACTTCACCCCGGCTGGAAGTTCAAGCCTGTACAAGACAGTTTCGGGCGTAACGTCCTGATCTTCATGTATATTTGAAACTGCAACGAGGAGAGAATTACCAAGATGTGAAATACCCGCAAGGTGTGCCTCTAAAGGCTTTACGACCGGCATAAGGCCGTACCTTTCACCATCCCACTCAAGTGCATACACAACCCTCCCACGGCTTGTCCCTGCTCCGCCGCTGTTTTCAGACAGAACCGCACCTGCAAACACCACCTCTCTCCTTCCGTCTCCGTTCAGATCAACAGTCCCTCCCTGAATCGATGTGCAATACCTGTCATATACCGGCACCAGGCCTGCAGGAGAAACCCATCTTAAAATACCCTCTTCGTACAGGTATCCCCTTCCGGAACGGTCAAAAAGACAAATATCCTCTCTGCCATTGTCATTAACATCACCCCAGATTGCCCAGCCGGTACGGTAGTCCTCAGGCAGATTCATCTTCTCCTCATACTCAACACCCTCTGACGATGCAGAAAGCCGGTATATGGAATCTCCCCACACCTTGTGCAGACTGAATGACTGCCCAAGCATTGTCTCACGCAGGCCATCACCGTCCCTGTCGCAAAACGATAACCACAAATTTATCTCATCTTCCACCACAACAAGGGCGTCATTACTGTATCTGAGCAGCACAGAACGCAAACCGACCCCATTCACAAGGACATTAACCACTATCCATCCCTGCTTCCCGCACACCGAGAAACCCACTGCATCCCCAGGGCCATCCACCTCCCAGGTATAAAGTCTGCCCTCCCTCCCAAAGGGGAATACGTATATGGCCCTTGAGACAAGATAAACTGTTTCAGGCTGATGATCGCCATCAACATCAACCACCTCAACCTGCCGCGCTGCACTGTAAAGACGGCCTGATTCTGTAAATGAATCAAGGGGTAATGCATTAGCAAAATTTATCTTTATGTCCTGGTTTTTATCCCTGTCTTTTTCTGTTTTAGCGAAACCCTGTGCCCCTCCATGATCTTGGGACTCTTCCTGTAAAGAAGCGGCAAGCTCCATACCAGACTCACCAGACAGGGGATAGGTATGGATTGGGCGGTATCCAGGCCCATAAACTGTAAGTTTGTCTCTTGAAAGATAAAACACAAGGGCGATACCTGTCTGCTCCATTGCCTCTGCGCTGTTTACAGGAACATTCAGGCTTTCGGAATCCACCCATTTAAGGGCTGGAAGGGTGTCTCTTAGCCTCTGCTCCACCCCCTTTGAAATCTTCATATCAGGGGCAACTTCCAGCACCGCCTTCATGTCGCTGTAACGCATCACCGGCATGGCTGGACGAATTCTGGTTTTTTGAGGCTTGAGAGGGATACACTTTGAAACAGTGCGGGACACCTGCTCTGCACGAAGCAGTACAAAAGGCTGTTTGAGATACCCGATTATACTGTTATCTCCGCTGCTAACCGGGCTTCCCTTTCGATACACCTGGAACAGATCACCAGCAGAGATACCGGAATTTCTTCCACAACTAACTGCTACAGTTCCGGATTCAACAGACTGGACTCTTGCTGCAACCGGGGAGAAATCATGCAGGATCCTGTCAAAAATCGAGGTTTCTGCCCCAAAGGCAGGCGAAACAGAAAAGTATATAAGGGATAAAGCGAGGAGTATGGGAGATATCTTTTTCATGGAGTGATATTATAGCAAAAAATAACTGCTCATCCACCTCCAGGATGAATTCCCATGATAAAAAGTCCGTAACTGTTCAGCGTATTTATGTTAATGAAGGTTGGTAAATGGTATTGTTTTTCCGTTCCGGTGAATAATTTCTTGTTTTTCTAAGGCTTGCTCCGCCAAAATCGCGAAACTCGCTGGTTCCTCGCTCAGACAGCCACGCCAAAACAAGACCATTTACCACGCTGAATAGATACAAAAGTCCCTTCCTATGCACCATTCTTTTCACGTATCTGCGCAGCGGGTGCTGCAGATGCAA
>JALWJV010000076.1 GCA_026996955.1 Deltaproteobacteria bacterium | reverse complement strand
CGAAGGAAGGGATTAAACAGCTTGATCTAATGTTAAAAGAGTCAAAGATAATGGAGGATGTCATATTCCGCCACTCTTCCACCACAGCAGAGGGCCTTAAGCCTGCACACTGGCGTTAAAATGAGTATGCTTGATTTTTCGTATCTATTCAGATGGGATGTAATTACCAGACAAGTAGAACCAACGCTCAATTGCTAAATAACCGAGGAGAGAAGATAACCATGCCTAACAAGATAACATTTTATGGACATTCAGCATTCAGGATTGATACTGCACAGGGATTGAGGATATGGATTGACCCCTGGCTTGATAACCCCCTTGCCCCTGAGGATAAGGGCGACACACAGGCAGACCTTATTCTTGTAACACATGCCCACCCGGATCATCTGGGAAATACAATGGAACTTGTCTCATCATCCATGACTGAAGTTGTGACAATACATGAACTTCAACAGTACCTTTTGGCACGGGGCCTTCCCAATGTAACAGGCATGAACATCGGCGGGACCTACTACACAAAGGGGGTTTCTGTAACAATGGTGCCAGCTGTGCACAGCTCTTCCATCTCAAACGGGCAGGAGCTGCTCTATGGGGGTGAGGCTGCAGGGTTCATAATTCGTCTTGAAGACGGAGTGCGGATATACCATGCCGGTGATACTGCACTCTTTGGGGATATGGCCATGTTAGGCTCAATGTACACGCCAAAGGTAGCAATTCTTCCAATTGGAGATCATTATGTAATGGGACCCCGTGAGGCCGCATATGCCTGCAGGCTGATAAACCCGAAGGTTGTTATCCCCATGCACTACAAGACATTCCCAGCACTAACCGGAACTGTGGGTGAATTTGAACGGCAGATGAAGGCAAACCAGATTGATACTGCCATAAAGGCGCTTAAACCAGGGGAAAGCCTTGAAGTAGATCTTCTCTAAGCTGTATCTGCCCTTGCAGCCGGCAAAGAGAAAAAGGATAACGGGCAAGCACCCAAATAGTCACGCCATTAAAAAGGGCCTGCCAGTTGTGAGGGTACCAGCCCACGTACGGAGTTTCCAAGGTAAACAGCCTCTGCCTGTTCAAGCATTTGCCTGGTAACCCGACCCTCAACAGCTAGCCCTGATGCAATCAACTCCGCCCTGAGTGTTCCTGGAAGCAGGCCTGCACTCAGGGCAGGGGTGCGTAGCACACCGTCTCCGGCATCGATAAATACATTACTTATGGTCCCCTCTGTTATCTCCCCCATCCTGTTCATAAAAACTGTGTCAAACAGCCCCAGGGAAGCCGCCCGTTTAAATTCCCTGTTCAACACATCCCTCAATGTTGTCTTGTGCGTGGGCATGGCAACTGCCTCTTCAGCTGGAATATTAGAAATATCAAACAGGACAGGAAGTTTAGAGACCGGTCTTATTTTTACAAAATCCTTTGAGAAACTACCCTGAGGGGAAAGGGTGATTCTTACCTTGAAGACGAAGTTTGCAGCACCGCCCTCATTATTTGAATATTTGAATCTTTCAGGAACATCCCTGAGAATCGCTCTGTCTGCATCCTTGAGCACATCAAAAAAAGCATCTTGCCCAAACCTGAATCCAAGAGCTGAAGAGGAAGCCTTTATGCGCTCTAAATGACGATCAAGGAGAAAAAAGCGCTGCCTCCAGTTTTCAGCTTTTGCGGTCTCAGAAATGTAATCTTGAGATAGTTGGAATTTACCGAGCCTTGCTGGAGTAAAGATGTAATCTTCAAGACCAGGTACCTCTTTAGAATGCCCATGCAAATATGGGGACCAGAAGGGAACAGGTGCCCAGAGAAAGGATTCTATGAGAGAAAATTCCATATCTGTCCTGATTGTCATGCTCAAAAAAACTCCAACTCCTCAGGCATTTTCAAGAAACTTTGTTTTAAGCCTGGTCTCATCGTACTCAGCTACAGGATCAGAACTTATTGTAATACCGCTCCCGGTCCCCATAACGCCCTCATCTCCCTGGATTTCAAGGGTTCTGATGGCAACATTCAAAACAGCCCTGTTATCAGGCGCTATAAAACCTATGGACCCTGTATAAACACCCCGTGGAGAGTTTTCCAAATGGGAGATAATCTCCATTGTCCTTATCTTTGGGGCACCGGTTACAGAGCCGCAGGGAAAAAGCGACTGAAAAATCTCCTGCCAAGTGGTGCCATGTTTAACATCTGCCTCGATACGGCTTATCATCTGAAAGAGTGTTGCATATTTTTCCACATGAAAGAGCTTTGGCACTGAGACAGAGCCGGTTTCAGCAATTCGTCCCAGGTCATTTCGAAGGAGATCAACAATCATTACATTTTCTGCCCGGTTTTTAAGGTCATTTTGCAAAAAGGCTTCAATACGCCTGTCTTCTTCCAGGCTGCTCCCCCTTGCTGCTGTACCCTTCATGGGCTTTGTCCATATCCTGTTACCCCTTCTGTGGAAAAAAAGCTCTGGTGAAAGAGACAAAATCCACCTGTCATCCTGGTGGATAACAGCTCCGTAGGATACTGCCTGACGTCTTCTAAGACGTTCATACAGATCAAGTCGGGCGCCGTTAAACCTGAAACGGCTTCTAACCGTATAATTGACCTGATATGTGTCCCCGCTTTTGATAAAATCCTTTATTTTTTTAATTGCCTGCACATACTCATCCCTGCCTGTATCAAGCTTTAGCGAGCTTAAAAGGGCAGGGGATTTAATATCTGATGTTTCACCCTCCCCATGCATGCTGCTGACTGAAGGAGACTGAATCTCTTCACTTGGCCATATCCTGGGGTCTTTATAAACTCCAAGCCAGACAAGGGGCCTGCTCTTGCCATAATCTCCAACCAGATGCCTGAGCTTTGGAATAAGTGCATAACCCCACTCGTAGCACCAGTAACCAGCAACATGAAAGCCTTCACTTAACGCCTGTTCAATCCTCTGATGAACCGCCTGAACATCATCAGGGCTACTGGCAGTGATGATATCAACAGGCTCTGAAAAGAGATAGGAATACCTCTCTTCTTCATGGCTCCTTACTGTATCAAGAAATACAGATGCCTTGGAGGCGTTTAGGGTTGATCGTATATCCTCGGAAAGATTCATGATATTTGTTAAAGTGATCGTATCTCTTCAGCGTGGTAAATGGTCTTGTTTTGGAGTGACTCTGAATAATTTCGTAGTTTTTCTTGGTGAAGCGCAGCCACAAAAATCGCCTCTCGCTGAGCGAGGAACGAGCGAGTTTCGCGATTTTGGCGTAGCGAGCCTTAGAAAACAAGAAATTATTCACCGGAACGGAAAAACAAGACCATTTACCAACCTTATTAAGATTAATACGCTGAACAGTAACAAGTAATCTAACTGTAAAAAATCAATCTTGCATGCCTAAAGGTCTTACCCTAAGCTTCATCCCCTCAACTGCCACAACCTCTACATCATCTCCCTCTTTAAGCTCGGTTTCACTTTCTGCCTTCCACAGCTCGCCCTAAACAAACACGAGAAATCCGCCAAACCTGCCTCTTTCACGGACTACCCCATGCTCCCCAACCAGGGCCTCGCTGCCCGTACGGTGACGGCTCAACTGGGCCTTTGCAGCAAGAAATGCAATACTCATAAAAAAAACACCGCATACCCCAACTGTGGTCCACAAAACGCCTGGGGAAATGGCTATGCCTGACTGGGAGGTATCATAAATCATCATTGAGCCAAATATCATGGCTATAATGCCTGCTGCTGCCAGGATGCCGTGACTGGTGATGAAAAGCTCCATAAGAAACAGTGCCATAGCAAGCACCAGAAGCAGAATTCCGGTTATGTTTACAGGAAGGACCTGCATGGCAAAGAGCCCTAAAATCAGGGAAATGGCACCAACAGTTCCTGGTAGGATAGCGCCAGGGTGCGCAAACTCAAAATAGAGCCCTGCTGCCCCAAGCATCATCAGGATATAGGCAATATCAGGGTCGGCAATCATGCCCATTATCTTCTCTCTAAGGCCAGGCTCAAGTACTGTAATCACATAGTCTGAAAATTTAAGGCTCCTTAAGCCTGAGGTCATCTTCACCTCTTTGCCGTTTATCTGTAAAAACAAATCGCTCTCACTTGGTGCTACAAAATCAATAATATGAAGCTTCAATGCCTCATCGGCAGTGGCAGATACACTCTCTCGTACGGCATCCTCTGCCCATTTGGCATTCCTGCCCCTCTGTTTTGCAATGCCTCTGGCAAGGGCTGCAACATCATTTTCCATCTTCCTGTAAATATCCGAGTCTTTATCACCACCGCCTGGAATCACCGGATGGGCAGCTCCAATATTTGTACCTGGCGCCATGGCGGCAACATGGGCTGCCATTGTAAAAAGCGCTCCGGCAGATGCTGCCTGGGCACCAGACGGGGCAACATAAACCACAACAGGCACAGGAGAGGACATTACTGTCTGTATCATCTCACGCAGGGTGCGAATCAATCCCCCGGGGGTGTCAAGCTCCACCAAAAGCATGTCAGCATTCTTATCGCCGGCTGTCTTTACCGCGCGCCTGAAAAACTGAAGCATGCCAGGGTTGATGCTGCCCGATAGCCTTATTTTTATAACATTGGCTGCCTTCCCCTCTGCATTTGCAGCGATACTTAGGGTGGAAAGGGCAAAGAAAAGAGAGATAATGCCTAGAATGAACACGAGTTTTGAAAACAGGCCTGAATCTTTCATGTTTTGTGTTTGATATGCAGGTTGAAGTTATTTTGGCAGGCGCTATGCATGGTATAACTTTTCAAGAATCTGAAGGTCATGCCATGCCTCCTGTTTGAGCCGTTTTATAACAGCAGTTGGCTGCCTTAGTATGGATGCAGGGGAATGGGTTACCACAAGCCTTGTTTTTATATCATTATTAATAGTAAGAACCCTGCCCCTTAAATCAGAAAGGGCCATGTCCGGTGTGGCATCTCCTGGTGGAATAGAGGAAAATGCCTTTAACACCATGCGTGCCGGAAGGAGCCCCATGCTTAGAATAAATTTGGGTTTTACTCTTTCAATCTCTTTTAAGAAAATCTCGGCACAGTAAAGTTCTTCCCCTTCAGGCAACGTGCCTGAGGCAGGCCTGCACTTCAAGGCTGCTGTAAGCCAGACCTGACCACGCTCAATCCTTATTGCCCGAAGCATTCTGGTAAGCATCTCACCGGCCTTACCCTGAAAGGGCTGCCCCTTTGCCGCATCATCAGCACAGGGAATTTCGTCAACAACCATCAAGCTTGCTGTTTCAGGGCCAATACCCGAAATTGGTTCAACCGTATTATTTTTTAGCTTGCAGTCACCGCAGGCCTTTTCCATAACCCGAGCCAGGGGATTTTCGGCTTTCAAGGGAGTTATTGGGGCACTCTTAACTCTTGCACCAGATGACTTTAATCTGCCAGCTGAGTTGAATCTGGTTGACGCTCCAGTATCTCCAACATTTCTTTTCAGAGGGCCTGCTGCAACTTTATTAACTGAAGGATTGATGAAGGAAAGCATCTCCTTGACCGCCCTGCTTTTATCAAGGGACTCAACACCTATCTCCTTATAAAACCTGAGCAGGGTTATTACATCATCTATCATGGCAGAATGCCTGTTTTTCATTTTAGCACCAAGAGCGACTGGATTACGTTTTTTCAAACCAGAATCTTATCTGCAGCAGTATTCCTGCCCCTGCCAGACTGCCCAGGGTATCTGCAATCCAGTCAGATACACTTGTACACCTGCCAGGCACAAAATACTGATGAAACTCATCGCTGATTCCATAAACAGATGCAAGGACAACGGCCCTGAGCAGGGCTCTCACAGGCTTTTCTCCTGTTTCAACCAGCCACCAGCACAGGAGAAATCCCAGACCCGCATATTCAAGGCCGTGCATGATATAGTCAGGGGTGGTAATACCCTGAAGTTCACTTCCCGGGATACTTGAAAGGGCAAATATGATGCAGCAGTAGATTATTACAAGGACTAAGAGTATATTTTCTTTTTTCATACTTGAAGTATGGCCTGTCCGGGGTAAAGTTGATTGCCTCGCTACTTATTGTGTAGGACTTTTGCACAGTTGACGCAAAAATCAGAGTAAACTATGAATGGGTTGATGTATAGTCCCTATCTTAACCAGGATTTCAACAAGGAGTTCAACCCGCATCAGCCTGCTTACAGGCAATGTAGTTATCAAAAAGCATACAGCAAATGACGCTAACCTTCTGCGTCAGTGGAGGATAAATTGAGCAAGGAAAGCCAGGTAATAAAACAGCGCAGGAAAAAGGCTGAAGAGATGGAACAGGCCGGGATCAACCTGTTCCCCAATGATATTCCCCGCCCGCAAAATATCGCCAAGATCCTTTCAGAACATGAAGACAAGGACAAGGAGGCCCTTGAAAACCTGGACCAGGAATTCATGGTGGCAGGCAGAATTATGGCCCTTCGCAAATTTGGCAAGGTCTCCTTCTGTCACATTCAGGACAGTACCGGAAGGCTTCAGGTCTATTTTGCCAGGGATACCCTTGGTGAAGACAAGTACAAGGAGTTTAAGAAATTTGATATCGGTGACATAATCTGGGTCAAGGGTCCTCTTTTTCGCACCAAGACCGATGAGCTTACTGTGATGGCAAAGGAGGTCAGGCTTGTCACAAAGTCATTCAAGCCCCTTCCGGAGAAATATCACGGCATCACAGACAAGGAGCTGCGCTACAGGCAGCGTTACGTTGACCTTGTTATGAATGAGGACGTCCGCACCACCTTCATGAAACGCTCCCGGATTATCCATCTCCTGCGCAAGTACTTTATATCAGAAGGTTTCATGGAGGTTGAAACCCCAATGATGCAGCCAATTGTTGGCGGGGCTACAGCCAAGCCCTTCAAGACACATCATAACGCC
>JALWJV010000075.1:4324-6866 GCA_026996955.1 Deltaproteobacteria bacterium | reverse complement strand
CCGGATATTATGGGAATTCCCCTTTCGCGGATATGCAGCAAATCCGACAATCGCTCAATCCAGGAATAGCAGTTCAGGAAAGTTATAGAATTTATAAAGCAGCAGGACGGTCAGATCCTTGGAAATTACTGGTAAGTTACAGACAGAAACTCCGGAATTTCGTTCCGGCCAGGCAGGTGCCTCCCGGACTTCTCCGGCCAAGGTGCTGGCCGAGCTGGTGACAGGTGCAAGGTTTCAGGGGACTGTCACGGAACGGCAGGGGGGCTTTGAGATGATTGATGTGGCTGGCCAAATGATAAGGGCCCGCAGCAATGCACCTCTGCCCCAGGGCGCAAACGTGGAACTTGAGGTAGTTAAAGAGGGAAGCCCCATACAGGTTCGGCTGCTCTCTGTAATTGATCCCAACGCTGCCTCCAGTGCAAGAAAGGCCGCTGCTATCAACCGGGAGCTGCTTGGTGTACGGGCAGGTTTTTCAAAACTGAATGCTATATTTGGCCGCTCCACTCTTTACTCGCCTGACACAGGAAATGTTTCCAGCACCAGGGCAGATGAGACCGCTGTCTCCTTTTTGCGGAATATGGCACAGGGCGCTCGGCCTGATACCACAGCGCTTCGTGCAGTCATGGCACTGTTTCAACCTCCTGCCGGGTCAGGAACCGGCGTCATTGATGATATTGTTGCAGTTCTTCGGGCATTTGTGCCTTCAGATTCTGGACAGTCGGATAATGCCTGGCGAGCCGGACAGTCTATAAGTGAAGGCGGCGCATCTCTGGGAAACAGCCGGATCGTACAGAGTAGTCGGCAAGTTCCTTCAGGGGTAAAAGGCATGTTATCAGGGACGCAGACAGAGACCGGAAAAGATGACGGTATTTCAGGGAAGGCTACACAGCCGCACATCTCAGGAGGAGATGGCAATCCGTCAATGAAGGGTGGCGAGATTCCTTCAAAAATCTCAGCTTCCAGTGCAATCAAAGAACCTGACAACATGGGAGTTGTCTCTGGCCGAGGGGCAAAGACAGATGCTGCACCTGGTGCAAGAACTGCCAACTCAGGACAAGGTGCAAGGATTTCCGGAAACACTGCATCCAGAGAGTCTGTGGGCCAGGGAAGTTCCTCTCTTCCTGATTCACAGGCAAGGGCTACTTCCAGCCAGGGGAGTGGTGTTTCGCCTGCAAACTCCGGTGAGACAGATTCCGGTTTTGTATCTCTGGCTTCCCGCATTTCAATGCCTGGAGCCAATGAATCAAACGCTTATTCCGGACGCCCCGCCGTTACCGGCCATGAGACCGGAGTAAAACCAGAAAATGCCTTAAATTCTCAAAGCCAAAACATATCATCAACACAAACAGGAAAGCAGGATGTAATAATCCCGGGCAGGCAGGATGGAGTAACTTTATCAAAGACAATAAGCCAGGCAGTTTCAGAAAAGAGTGATAACCAGGCACTGAACATCCAGACTGCCTCCGGAGATGGCAGCCAGAAAGGCAGCAAAACGGCCTTGCAATCAGATACTGGCACCCTTGTCTCTGGCACCAGGTCAGACGCCAACAGTTCTGTCATTTCGCATGGAACAAGGCAAGTGGCCAGTTCGGTACTGTCGGCTGATGCCAGGCACGGGGAAGTAACAGCCAAAACTGACCCGGGGGCAAGGGCTGAGCAGCCCGGTTCTTCACAGCCCCAAGGCCCTGCGGCATCTCAGCCCGAAGCCAGGCAGGAGACTGTGCAGAGATTTTTCAATGCCCTTTCAGCCCACGCCGATTCAATCCAGCATTTTCAGCAACAGGTACACAACTACCTGAACACTCCCTTTTTCATGATTCCCCTGTGGTTTGAAAATGGTGCAGGACACGGTCACTGGTCATGGTGGCAGGATGAGGGAGAGCAGGACGGTGAAGCAACGGAAAAGGTACAGCATCTGGTTTTTGATCTTGAACTCACCCATCTTGGACGCATCAACTTCCACATTCTGCAGGAAGAACAGGGCATAAAACTGTATGCCGCTGCCTCAAGGGAGATACTTCCATTGCTGAGAAGTGGCATAGGGGAGCTTCGCACTCACATGCAGGCACACGGGTTCAATTTTGCCGTAGCTGACATATTTGCCCTGGATGAGTCCGGAGCCACTGAACTATTTACGCCTGTGCCCCATCCAGGCGCATCAGAATCTTCATTAAATATTGTGGCATAAGGTGTCTGGGTGGCTTTAATGGAGCGGAATGACAAACGCAAAAAGGCAGTTGCCCTGAGATACAAGGCAGGTGAAGACAGCGCCCCCAGGGTTACTGCAAAGGGCATGGGGCCGGTTGCCGAAAAGATTATTGAACTTGCACGAGAGGCAGGGGTGCCGGTACGGGAAGATGCTGATCTTGTGGAGGTACTATCGTGCCTTGATGTAAATGCTGAGATTCCCCCGGAGACCTACGTTGTGGTGGCAGAGATACTTGCGTGGGTTTACAGGATGAACAACAGGGCTGGCCGGGGCGATGAAAATTGATCGATTAGCGTCATTTGCTTTCATAAAGTGTAACTGTTCAGCGTACTT
>JALWJV010000075.1:0-4314 GCA_026996955.1 Deltaproteobacteria bacterium | reverse complement strand
CTCGCTCGTCCCTCGCTCAGACAGACGCGATTTTTGTGGCTTCGCTTCGCCAAGAAAAACTACGAAATTGTTCAGAGTCACTCCAAAACAAGACCATTTACCACGCTGAATAGATACTATAAAGTTCATTTCAAACTCCATGCCTTTACAATAATAACATGGTATGAGGCCATAACCCTCCCTGTCTGCATGGTGTAGTTCTTTCCAATCTTCTCCATATCCCCCCTGGTCCTGATAATTGGCCTTGTTTTTTTTGGTGCCACCCCGGTCATCTTCAACGTCCGGAGCATTGAAGGCACATCCGGATAGGTCCTTGCAATGGTGCGTTCCTTTATCTCAACCTGGCTGAAGAGCGATGCAAATACAGATTCTATCGCTCCTGAATCTGGAAATGCCTGGGCAGGTATGGAGACATCTTCCTCAAGCTCGGTCTGTATGGCAGTGGCAAGTTCATTCAGTGTGCGGTTACCAAAGATGGCTGCCAGCATTATGCCATCCTGCTTAACATAGCCGGCAAGCCTCCGGACCCCTTTTTCAATATTGGAAAACCACTGGAACACGCCGTTTGATGTTATCAGGTCGAACTTTGTACCTGGCAAAAGGGGCAGTTTCTCAGCATCTGCTGCCAGAAAGTATCGCTTGTCCGGATTTTCCAGTTTCAGCCGCGCTGTCCTTGCCATAGGTTCAGCAATATCAAGGGCAATTATTGATGCCTTGGGGAATCTGCTGTCAAGGATACTGGTGTAAAATCCTGTTCCGCAGCCCGCCTCAAGGATTGAGCCTACACCTTCAGCACCGGGCAGGAGATTGGCAAGGTGGTTTGCCGTCTTTTTCTGGACGTGGGCAAAACTGTCATAGGTTTCTGCGGCCCTGCTGAATGATTCAGCTATACTTTTTTTGCTTAAATTGCTCATAAATCAATAAAAAATCCTTGTCAAGAAAGGGCAGATGCCCGGCACCTTTTATCACATGCACAGGACTGGAAAGCCGGGACAGCAGGTTTTCTGCCGGAGATATTATATCACGGGAGCCGTGAAAATATATGGTGTTTGTGTCATTTACAAGGTCTGCATCAAAGGGATTATCCACCAGAAAACGCAAACCCTTTTCAAGTGAGGCAGTGTCCCATCCGTCCAGAGCGTTTTTTTGCAGTTTTTTTACAAACCATTCATGTTCCTGCTTTTGCCCTGTAAAGCAGCGCCTGTGGAAGTTTTTAAGGGCCTTTATCCGGTCAGCACATATCTGATTCATCACCTGCTCCATCTCCTTCTGACTGAACTCTGGCATTATGGAGATGAGACACATGGTTGATATTAAATCAGGATGAGCACTGGCAAATCTGGCAGCAACTGTTGCACCAAGGGACCAGCCAAGCACATGGATTTTATCAGCCCCAATGCCTGAAACTGTTTCGACAATATCGTTATCCAAAGCATCTGTCAGGGGAGCACAGGGGATGATGTAGTTACAGTTAAGCTCAAGGGGTGAGAATATGTCAGGCAGAAACGACCAGCCTGGCAGAAGCAGCAGCCACTCCTCATAACCTCTTTTTATGCATTGGAATTTCATTCTTCGCGGATATTGCAAGGTTTTCTTAAGAACTTCCGGAGTTCATAAACCCTGCACACAGTTCCACAAGCGGCATGAGCTGTTCAATGGAGTGGTTTGCGGTAAGTGAGAGCCTTACCCTGGCTGTGCCCCTGGGAACTGTGGGCGGGCGCACGGCCTTTGTAAAAAAGCCTGCATTCATCAACAGATTCTGAAGTTCAAGGGCCCGGCTGTTACTGCCTGCGATAATGGGGATTATCTGCGAAACACTTTCTGTTCGTATCCCTGCCCTTTCAAGGAGCAGCCTGCGCAGTTTTCCGGAAAGCTCAAGGAGATATTTTCCTTTGGACGGATCTTCTGAAATGGATTTAACCGCAGCAAGAGATGCGGCTGTTACCGAAGGGGGAAGGGCTGTTGAAAAGATAAAGGTACGGCATCTGTTTACAAGATACTCTTTCATATCATGGGATACGGCTGCAAATGCCCCGTAACTTCCAAGCGCCTTTCCAAATGTCCCCACTGTAACATCAACATAAGGTGTCAACTCCCTGCCTACAGCCCCCTCGCCATGCTCACCAAAAACCCCGGTGGCATGGGCATCATCAATAAAGAGCATTGCGTCATATCTCTTTTTTATCTCAACAAGCCTTTCGACATCCGCCATGTCACCGTCCATGCTGAAAAGGCTCTCGGAGATAACAAGCGCTCTTCGAAAATCCCTTCTGTGCTCTTGAAGCATGCTTTCAAGATGCCCCAGGTCATTGTGCCCATACCTGAAAAGTGCGGCCCTTGAGAGCAATATGCCATCCATTATGCTTGCGTGGTTAAGGCGGTCACTGAATATGGCGTCATGCCTGGTGCAGAGGGCAGGGATAATACCAACATTTGCAAGATAGCCGCTTCCAAGAAGAAGGGCGTCCTCGCTGTTTTTAAGTGTGCTTATCTCCTTTTCCAGCCTTTGATGAAGCTCTCTGTTCCCGCTCATGAGCCTTGAGGCACCGGAACCCGCGCCATATTTCCTGGATGCACTGCAGCATGCCTGAGAAAGCTCTGGAGAATGTGAGAGGCCAAGGTAGTCGTTTGAACAGAGATCAAGGAGCCTGTGCCCGTTATATATGACGTAGCCAGGGGTTTCGGCAGGTTCAAGCAGATGGGGCCTTCTGAAAAGCCCCTGTTCTCGAAGCCCCTGAAGCTCCTTTGGTATGAATGACTGCATTTCCTGTGGTGACTCGTAAGAGGCCTGTGATTAAAGCGCCTTCTCAAGCACCCTTACTGCCTCATCCAGCGGCATGACAGTATCAATGGTCACTAACCCCTCTAGACCCGACGGGTCAGCAAAGCGCTTTTTCTGCTCCAGATATATCTCCCACCTTCCGTCTGAAACCGATTTGCCCTGCTCCTGCCTGCCAGCCAGGCGCTTTCTGATTGTATCTTCAACACAGGCACAGTGGATAAAATGAAGCTTCGCACCGGCGGCACGGGCCATGTCTATCAGATAGGCGCGTTCCTCAGCCCCGGTGTATGTTGCATCAACCACGGCAGACTCACCGCGTACAATGCGGCTTCCGGCAAGCCTTGCCATTGCCCGGTATGTCTTTTCACTCATCTCCCTGCTGTAAATGCCCTTGCCAAATGGCTCAATTCGGCTTTCTGTTGCAGGAATTCCTGCCACTATCTCCTTTCTTACCCTGTCAGAGTTAAAAACAGGGATGTTCTGCTTTTTTGCCCATGCCTCTGCAAGGGTTGATTTTCCACTCCCTGACAGGCCAAAGAAACAGTAGAGGTGGGCTTCAGGGGCAGCCCCCGCATATTTCAGTGCGAGCTTGAAATAATCTGCCGCCTGACTCCGGCACGTTTCCCTGACCTTTTCATCAACCCCCGGGTCTGCTGCTGTAAAACAGCCTATCTTGCCCCGCACATAGGCGCGGTAGCACTTGTAGAATGCGTTAAGCTCTAGCAGCTTGGGATCATCCGATTTTTCTGCAAACTGTGTGATAAAATACTCGGAGAGCTGGGGCAGGCCAAAATGGTCAAGGTCCATTGCAAGAAACGCAACATCAGAGACAATATCACCGCAGCGAAACCGCTGATTGAACTCTATGCAGTCAAATATGTAAACCCTGTCATGATCCCTGTCAAAACAGATATTTGCTGAATAAAGGTCTCCATGCCCCTCCCTTATTTTCCCGGATTCAATCCGCTCTTCAAAAAGTTCCCTGTTCTCCTTGAGAAAATTACGGGTGTAGGAACAGATAGCGTCAAATGTGGGCCGTGGAATCAGGTCGTCAACAAACCCTTCTGTCTGTTCAAAGTTCTCCTCGGTATTGTGGGTAATGGTCTGGATGGAACCCATCTCCCGGACTTCATCTCCCGAATCTGCAGCCTGGTAAAATGGAACAAGCCTGTTAACAATCCTGTCCATGTCCGGCCTGTCTATCTCATCCTGTTCAAGCAGCCTGTTCATCAGCCCCTGTTCAGGCATGCGCTTCATTACCAGCACCCATTCAACAACCTCACCGGTGCCATCAAGCCTGAAGCCCCCGTCTTCCCGGGTAAGAGGGACCACTTCAAGGTATATGTCCGGGCACAGTCTTCGGTTAAGCTGCAGTTCAGCATTACAATACTGGTGTCTTTTGTCCAGGGTTGAAAAATCCAGAAAACCGAAATTTACCGGTTTCTTAATCTTGAACACCCTGTCTCCTGCAAGAAAAACCCATGATATATGGGTCTGAACAAGCTTAACTTCCGCTGCAGAGCTTCCTGTAT
>JALWJV010000074.1:5482-6881 GCA_026996955.1 Deltaproteobacteria bacterium | reverse complement strand
GCCGGATTCACTGCATCTCCTTATCTCCTTTGTCAGAGGAATTCCCATATAGCCGACTATTATGGGAATTCCTCTTTCGCGGATCTGCAGCAAATCCGACAATCGCTCAATCCAGGCAAAAATTGCAGGGCGCGGCATCATAACCGCGCCCATCCACCCAACGTCATTTTTAACAATTAAGCTCAAGAGCCCATTATTCTGTTCGTTTTTAAGAATACGATGTCATCATTCCCCTCTCCTCTGTCACCTGCCTGGCAGCCTGATGACCATAAACCTGAATGGAATAACTGGAGGTGGCAGGCAGCCAATCGCCTGACCACACCAGAGGAGCTTGCAGGCTTCGTATCTCAAAGCGGGATAAAGCAGCTAAAAAAGGTAATTGAAAGATATCCCTGGGGCTCTACGCCCTACTTCCTCTCTCTTATAAACAGGCAGAATCCCCGAGACCCTGTTGCAGCCCAGGTAATCCCATCAAAAAAAGAGCTGGATTTTTCCATCCCAGGCTCTGATGAAGATCCCCTTGCGGAAACCAGACACATGCCTGTTCCAGGCCTCATCCATCGTTACCATGACAGGGCACTGGTCATAACAACAGGTGCATGTTTTTCATACTGCCGACACTGTAACAGGAAGAGAAACTGGAAGAGAGGAATCGGGCCTCTTGGGAAAAGTGCCATTTCAAAGATTTGCCAGTACCTGAAGGCCACGCCCCGGATCAGAGAAGTGATACTTTCAGGGGGGGATCCGCTTACCCTGCCCCTTGAAAAACTTGACCGCCTGCTCTATGCATTAAGCAGCATTTCCCATGTGCAGGTTTTGAGAATAGGCACCAGGGCACCGGTGGTGCTTCCCATGCGTATCACTGCCGAGCTTGCCTCACTGCTTAAGTCATACAGGCCTCTTTGGGTAAATACACATTTTAATCACCCAGCTGAGATTACAGATGAGTCCGCTGCTGCATGTGACAGGCTGCTCCTTGCAGGTATTCCTCTATCAAATCATACCGTGTTGTTAAAAGGCGTTAATGATGATTTCAGCACGCTTCACAGGCTGTTTACCGGGCTTAACAGGATAATGGTGCGCCCTTACTATCTGTTTCACTGCGATGCCGCTAAGGGCACAGATCATTTCCGCACCTCTGTTTTTAAGGGAATTGAAATAATGTCCAGGCTCTATGGACGAACAGGTGGCCTGTGCCTGCCTCAGTACGTTGTTGATCTGCCCTCTGGAGGAGGTAAGGCCCCTGTTATGCCCTCTTATCTTCTTGGGGTTGAAAACGGAGTCGCAATCTTCAGGACATCTGAGGGCAGGATAATAAAATATCAAGGCGTTCATGGCGCCACTGAGGAAGAAGAATAATAAATGTTTTCTATCGAGCTGATCCTATTGGCCGCAGTAT
>JALWJV010000074.1:0-5472 GCA_026996955.1 Deltaproteobacteria bacterium | reverse complement strand
GAACCCTTGGAAGAGAGCTTCTTGAGGAGAGGGACAGACGCAGTAGCCTTGAGGCAGAGCATCAGGCCCTGCGGGAGCGTTTTGTCGCACTTGATGCAGAGCGTACCCAGCAGTTACAAAATGCTCAGGAACAGATTGAGCTGCTTAAGCAGGCAGAGGAACGGCTTACAATCCAGTTTGAAAACCTTGCAAATCGAATATTTGAAGAGAAAAAACAGGCATTCAGCCAGCTCAACAGGGAAGGTGTGCAGTCTGTCATTGCGCCTTTAAGCAGCCAGCTTGATGAGTTCAGAAGCAGGATAGAGACAATTTACGATACAGAAAACCGTGAACGGGCATCTCTTCTTACAGAGATAAGGCTTCTTAAGGATATGAATGAGAGGCTTGGCAGGGAGGCCACAAATCTTGCCAGGGCACTTAAGGGTGACAGCAAGCAGAGGGGAAACTGGGGTGAGATTCAGCTTCAGCGCATCCTGGAAGAATCGGGTCTAAGGAAGGGGCGAGAGTATGAGGTTCAGGTAAGCGTTCAGACAGAAGACAGCAGGCGTCTGCAGCCGGACGTTATTGTGCACCTGCCAGAGGGTAAGGACATCGTAATTGATTCCAAGGTCTCCCTGGTTGCCTATGAAAAATACCACAGTGCAGAAGATGAACAGGAACGCAAAATACACATAAAGGCACATATTGCCTCAATACGCAGTCACATAAAGAGCCTTGGCAGTAAGGGATATAACAGGCTTCCAGGCATAAAATCACTGGATATGGTGATTATGTTTGTGCCCCTTGAACCCGCCCTGCTTCTTGCCTTTGAACACGACCCCGAGCTGTTTAACGAGGCATTCAGGAATGAGATTCTTTTGGTGGGCCCATCCACGCTAATGGCAACTTTGCAGATTATCTACAATATCTGGCGTCATGAGTACCAGAACCGTAATGCCCTTGAAATTGCGACTGAGGCGGGAAAACTTCACGATCAGTTTGTCCTGTTTGCAGATGCCCTGGAAAAGACCGGTGTCCAGCTTAAGAAAGCAATGGATAGCTATGAGACAACCAGAAAGAGGCTTGTTGCAGGAAGGGGAAATCTTGTGAGCCGCACATTAAAATTGCAGGATCTTGGGGCAAGGGCAAAGAAAAAGATGCCTGTTAATCTGCTTGACGGGCTGGAGGAATAGATCAAAAAAACAGTACCTGAATTGAGCGTTTCAAAAGTTTGGGAAAATGATTTCATCCGACATTCCAGGTAGTATCTATTCAGTGCAGTGAATGGTCTTGTTTTGGAGTGACTTTGAAGAATTTCGTAGTTTTTCTTGGCGAAGCGCAGCCACAAAAATCGCGTCTGTCTGAGCGAGGCACGAGCGAGTTTCGCGATTTTGGCAAAGCAAGCCTTAGAAAAACAAGAAATTATTCTCCGGAACGGAAAAACAAGTCCATTCACGTACCTTAATCACTGCGTTAATACGCTGAATAGAAACAAAAATTACTTGCCAAGACAGAAGCTTGAAAACAGGCGATCCAGCACCTTCTCGGTAACCCCCTCCCCTGTCACCTCTGAGAGATCAGAGAGTGCAGCCCTGAGCTCAAGTGCAGCTATCTCAGGACTCATCCCTGAATCAAGTGCCGAAAGTCCCCGTCTGGAGGCATTAAGTGCCTTTGAAAGTACGTCCCGATGTCTTTGGGAAATCCCGATTTCCGGGGGCTCTGTGCCGTTTGATTGCATAATTTTCCCAGAAACTCTCTGCTCAAGCGCAGAAAGCCCTGCCCCGGTTCGGGAGGAGAGAAGCACGGGGTTTCCGGTATCTGCCCGGGGAAACTGCTCTGAAATTTCAAGCGCTCTTTGTTCAGCAAGGTGCTCAAGCCCTGATTCATCACCGGGAACATCTATTTTGCTGAACACAAGGAGAGTATCATCAAACCTGCCGTACCGGGCAATAAGCCTGCCTGCCTCAATATCGTCCTTTCCCAGGGGAACAGACACATCAATCAGCCAAAGGATTATATCAGCAGTCTCAAACATGCTGCCTGCCTTTTCAATGCCCACTGCTTCAACAGGGTCAGGGTCAGGACGAATCCCTGCGGTATCAATAAATTTTGTTAAAATTCCGCCTATCTGAAGCTCAGCCTCAACAGGGTCCCTGGTTGTACCGGGAATGGAGGTTACGATTGCGCGGTCTTCGCACAGAAGGGCATTAAGAAGGCTGGATTTGCCAACATTGGGACGGCCTGCAATTAGACACTGCACACCGGTTCGGAAGATTCGGGAGCGGTCAAACTGGGAGACAAGATCCTTTAACGGCGTAATTACACCGGTTTGAACCCTTGATTTGATGTCATACTCATCAAGGATTTCAACGTCTTCTTCCGGATAATCTATGGCAACTTCAATGGAGGCAAGACAGTCTTTCAGTACATCACGTACAGCATTGACCTTTTCTGAAAGTCTGCCCTGAAGCAGGGATATGGCAAGCCGTCCTGCGGAGTTTGATTTTGCAGAGGCAAGTTCTGCCACTGCCTCTGCCTGGGTAAGGTCAATCCTGCCATTCAAAAAGGCCCTTCGGGTAAACTCGCCGGGATCGGCAAGCCTTGCGCCTGATGAAAGGAAAATTTCAAGAATGCGGTTTATTACGGCAGGGCCGCTGTGGCACTGTATTTCAAGCACATCTTCAGTGGTGTAGCTGTGAGGCGCCTTCATCAAAACCGCAAGGACCTCATCAATTACCCCGCCGGTTTCAGGATCAATAAACCAGCCGTAATAGAGCCTGTGGCTCTCAGGATTTTTGACAGCCTTTTTGGGATGAAACAGGGTATTAAAAAATCTGCGGGCAAGCCTGCCGCTGACCCTTACAACACCTATGCCGCCAGGGCCAACAGGTGTTGCAATGGCAGCAATGGTGTCATTTTCACGAAGCAATGTCATGTGTCAGCGTGAAACGCTTTTTAAGGGAATCCCTGACCCTCCAGCAAGGCACGCAGCTATCCCCTGCGGTTATTACGCCTCTGGTGTGGTTTGCGACCGCCATTTCCCTTTTTCACAGGTGTGATTATCACCTTCCGCATGCGGCCATCACCTGTGCTGTGGGTTTTAACGCCGCTGATGGCCTTGACAGCCATGTGCACAACCCGCCTTTCCCTTGAATTCATGGGAGCCATGGCAACTGACCGCCTTGTCTTTCTTGCCTTGTATGCAAGTTTTTCAGCAGTGCGCCTGAGCCCCTCCTCCCGCTTGGCCCTGTAGCCCTGGGCATCAATAGGGATGCGTCTGCCGCCCTTTTCATCTGCCCGTTTCAGGTTGAGGTTTACCAGGTACTCAATGGAGTCAAGGGTGCTGCCATCCTTACCAATAATAAGAGAGATATCTTCTCCTGAGATTTCAAGGAAGGGTTCCTTTACATCTGTATGTATTTCAACAATTGCATCAAGCCCGGCCTTGTCCAGTATCTGGGCAGTAAAGACCCTTGCCTTTTCAAGGCGCTCAAGCATCTCGTCTGATAGCACCTCGGAAGTCTCCTGCTCCCCTGTATCTTCCTGTGCCTTTGGCTCCGCTTTTTCCTCTTCCGGGGCTTCAGCCAACGCCTGCCCCCCCTCTTCCTGCTGGTCTTCACCATCCGGGGAATAATCAGATATCTGCACCTGGATTTCCTCCCTGGGAAGGGATTCATCCTCATCGCCAGGGGCATAGGCAGAGGCATCGAATGTGCCTGCTCCAGAACTTATCTCTTCATCCCGGGAGTCCTCTTCAGGAGCAGAATAATCTGAGAGCGATGCTTCGCTATCCTTGGTGCTGCCAGTTACCTCTGCTGCCTCAGGGGCTTCAACCGAATCTGTAGTTTCACTCTCTGGTACGGCTTCAGACTTGCCCTGTTCCACGCCATTTTTCAGGCAGGCAGTGATCTTTGCCCGTCTTCCTCCAAGACCAAACAGCCCGGTTGAACCCCTGGTAATCAGTTTGATTTCAAGCTGTTCCTTGTCAACATTGAAATGACGGCATGCCGCCTCAATGGCACGCTCAACTGTCTTATCAGCAAATTCCAGCATTTCTTTATTCTTAGTCATATATACATTCCGCAAGGTAGGCGAAGATGAAAGAATATTTTTTAAAATCTTCGCATGGATATCATGGATGAATCTTCTCAGTCAGTAAACTTGTTCACATATACCTGCTGCGCTATTGAGAACAGGTTGTTAAGCAGCCAGTACAGCACCAGTCCTGATGGAAAGTTAATAAACATAAAGGTAAAGATTACAGGAAGGAACTGCATCATCTTTGCCTGTGTTGGATCAAGTGATGAAGGGCTCAGCTTCTGCTGAAAGTACATGGAGACACCCATAAGCAGGGTAAGCACAGGTATTCCCCCAAGGTACGGGATCTCAACCCCTGGAATCATAAGCCTGTCAGGGGCGGAAAGATCGTTGATCCACCACATGAAAGGGGCATGGCGAAGCTCAATGGCCTGCAGCAGCACCTTGTAGAGTGCAAAGAACACGGGTATCTGGAGCACCATTGGCAGGCAGCCGCTCATTGGATTGACCTTGTAGGTGCGGTAAAGCTGCATCATCTCCTGCTGCATCTTCACCTTGTCGTCCCCATACTTTTCCTTGAGCTTTTTAAGCTTTGGCTGCAGCTTCTGCATGGTCTTCATGGACTTTGCCCCCTTGTGGGCAAGGGGAAAGAATGCAACCTTCATCAGTATGGTGACGATAATGATGGACCAGCCGTAGTTGTGGGTGTACCTGTAGAAAAACTGAAGCAGGTACAGAACCGGTTTTGCAATAACGTCAAACCAGCCGAAGTTGATGGTCTTTACCAGGTCGTGGCCGATTGCCTTCAGGCGCTGAATTTCCTTTGGGCCAAAATAGAGCCCTGCTCGGAATATTTCAGTGCCGCCTTCAGCAGGATGGGGGTGTGGCTTGAGGTTTGTAAGCTGCAGATGGGTAAGCCCTGCTTCATCAAGCTTTCTTATCTGGAGATCATAGGGGCCTGATGCAATGGCAGGAATAATGGTGGTACAGAAATAGTTATCCCCATAACCTGCCCAGTCCAGTGCCCCAGTGTAGGCAACTGCCTCACCGGGATCAAGCTTGACTTCTTCAAGTTCACCCTTGGCAACATAACTTGGACCGGAAAAGATGTAACGGCTTGTCTCGCCAAAGGGCATGTTGTACAGGGCAACGGAGCTTACCATTGCAGGCCCCCCGGTAACCACTATCTGCATATCAACAAGATATCTGCCCCTTGTGAAGGTAAAGATTTTTTTAACCTTTAGCCCGTCGGAAAGCTCGGCTGTAAACCTGAGCTTGCCTTCAAGGGAAGGCCCTGTGATGTCGAGCCCTTCCTTGTCTGCCTTGAAAAGCACTGTACGCAGATCAACAGGGGGATTTGAGCCTACCTGGAGCACAAGGGGGAGATTGGGCGGGGTTACAGTTACAAGATCAACCAGTTCCGAATCAGGTTTAATGCTTACGCGGTACTTCTTG
>JALWJV010000073.1 GCA_026996955.1 Deltaproteobacteria bacterium | reverse complement strand
TGAAACCCTTCGGGATTGCCGTATTTACTGCATCTCCTTTGTCAGAGGAATCCCCATATAGCCGACTATTATGGGAATTCCTCTTTCGCGGATCTGCAGCAAATCCGACAATCGCTCAATCTAGGTTCTAATTATCTGCTCGGTTAGACCCTGGTGCTTGAAGCCCTTATAATCTGCGTTCATCTGCGAAAATCTGCGTCCCCTAAAATCCTTTCCCTAATCACCGCCCTGTCAAGCTTGCCATTAGTGTTCCTGGGTAACGTACTCCAGATATGTACATGACCCGGCACCATATATGATGGCACCTCATTCCTGCAGTAATCAAGGATATCCTTTTCTCCCTTGTTAACACCAGGTAAAAGGGAAAGAACAACGCCAACAACCTGGCCATAAACCTCATGGGGTACTCCCATGGCCACAACCTCTGAAACAAATCCTGAACGGTATAGAATCTCTTCTACTTCCCAGGGGCTGATGCGATTCCCCGCACTTTTGATCATCTCATCCTTACGGCCAACAAAATAAAAATAACCATCATTATCCATCCGCACATAATCACCGGAATAGACCACGCGTTCACTAACACACACTTCCTGTTGTAAAAATGGATTTTTACGAAAACGTTTTTCAGTAGCTTCACTATCTGCCCAGTAACCCTGCGCCACCAACTCACGGCGATGGACCAGTTCACCAATTTCACCTGGCTTGACAGGCATATCGTTTTCATCCACCACCATTACTTCTTCTCCGGGCACTGCCTTGCCGATGGAATCGGGCCGCAGGTCGACCATATCAGGATCAAGATATGTTGAACGAAATGCCTCGGTAAGACCGTACATGAGGTAGATACGGGCATGAGGAATACGTTGGCGCAGTTCTCTCACAGCATCCACAGGCACGGCACCTCCAGAATTGGTGATATAGCGAAGAGAATCCATGTGCCTGCCCCAAGGCACCTGCAAAAGCTGAATCCATGTGGTTGCAACAGCTGCAAGCCCTGTAACGCCGTAATGTTCCACTGCTTTCAAAATATCCCTGGGGAATAGATAGTCAAACAATACCAGTTGGGCCCTGGCCATAAATGCCATGGTCAACTGGTTCAGGCCGTAATCAAACCCAAAGGAAAGGATTCCAAGCAGCCTGTCGTGCTCGGACAAGTCAAGATAATGAGAAACCTTATGCGCTCCTGCCACGATATTGCCATGGGTCAAGACCACACCTTTTGGAGGCCCGGTGGAACCTGATGTGTACATTATTGCGGCAATATCTTTTGCAATTATGGAAGGAAATTTAACCGACGTGTTTCTGAAAGATAAAACCTGCTCCCATGAAACCAGGTTTGGGACCGCCAGATCACAATCCATGTAATCCAGAACAATTGCTGTCTTTAATTCCGGCAACGAAGGGGCAAGAGCAGCAAGACGTGCAGAGGTGGTAATCAGGACTGATGCCTGAGAATTGTTGATGATGTAAAGGGCCTGCTCCTTGGTGCAAAGTCTGCGAATGGGAACAAAAACTGCCCCGGCCATTGAAATTGCATAGATGACAAGCACCTTTTCAAAACGCTTTTCAAGATAGAAACAGACTCTGTCACCCTTCTTTACCCCAAGCTCAACAAGACTGCCTACAAGTTTCCTTGACTGCTCACAGAGCTCACCATATGTCATTGCCCTGTTTTTAAAAAGGACAGCCTTCTTGTCAGGACAGGTGTCAGCAGCCCGAACAAGCAGATCAACAACTGTAAACAGCATGCGGGATCAGCGCGAGGCTATCTTTGCTGTTACAAGACTGGCCAGGCTTACAGGATCCGAGAAAGCCTCAACTGTAAGGTCATCATCATTAAAAACAATGCCGAAGTGCTCTTCCAGGCCTACTATCAGCGTAGCGATGGCCATTGAATCAAGCACATTGCCAGCCAGGGGGAAGTCATCCGGGATTGGATCAGGCAATAAGCCAGCCCCAATGACATCTTTAAGGACGGATTTTACTCCATCTAACACTGAATCAGTCATATATAATAATGGGAAAGGAAAAGTGTAGTAATGAGAAGGGAAAAAGCAGGGGGATACATTAACGTGCACCCCCACCTCTATTTTGGGTTCTGAATGGCAGAAAAGGGCCTGCATCATACTTAAGTCCGCAGGCCCTTTTGTACGCTAAAAAGTAATTATTTGTTAATCTTTTTACGAATAGTACCGGCTAGACCGATAAGGCCTAAACCCATGAGAATAATTGTTGCAGGTTCAGGAACTGGAGCACCGGTAACGTCATTTGCGCACCAAGGGGCATAACCTATTGCAAATCCACTAGAGAGATAAATTGTCGTCGCATTTACCCCTGAAAAATCATAAATCAAATAAGTACCATCCCAGTCTGAAAAATCTCCTGCTTGAACTAATGTAAGATCGTTAGCATCTATACCGTTGGGATGGTCTTCTCGACCACCACCGTAATTCACGTATGTATATTGATAGTTATCAGCTACTTCGTAAAGACCTCCATCAACAGATGAAACTTCTCCACTATCTACCCAAGATTTCTCACCGTCGTCATTGAAGGTATCCCTCAACATATAATCCCAATCATCCCAACCGGTCATGTCGGTATGATCATTAGGATTATTCCAGGTAAAATCAGTATTAATGAAAAGGGTATCCCACACACGACGATCTTTAACCTCGATTTTTACTGTCTCCAAAGCCCGGGTACTATCATTAACCGTTACCCACATAGTACCTACCTTTGGCGTACCAAGTTCATCCCACGTATCATCACCTGTATCATTGTTATAACCTGGCCAATAAATCATTGTATCCTCAATCGTATATGTTATGGCCCAGGCGCTGGACGACAAGAACAACACCACTACTGCAAATAAGACACTACTTAACAATTTTTGCTTCATGACTCCTCCTTAAAGTTTTTTTGTTGTCTAGGACAAATTGCCATTCAAACCGTGTTCTTGAATTATGCACAATTCATGCCAAGCCAAACAACAAAAAAACCTGCCTGAAACGGGCCATTTTGGAGGAAAAATCAAAACTTTCGGCCAAACCATGAGAAAAAAAATGCCATAAGGAAAAACTTTTCCTTCCACTTAATCTCATGAAACTCGCCATACGAAACTTAAAAGCTGAACCGCTAAGGACGCAAAGAAAGAAGCTCAAGGCTGAAAGCTCAAAACTCAAGTTCATCGTTGGTGTCAGTTTTTCTTTGCGTACTTGGCGTCCTTGAGTGAAGCGGGCGGTTCATAAAAATTCAGGAGACAGAGAGTCGCTCAACAAGCTCCTTCACAATCCTTTCACCTGCCTTGCCATCCCAGTACGGTGGTATTTCCCCCTTTTTACCCTGGCCTGAAAGTATTTTCCGGGCTGCAGACAAAATGGTGGCAGGATCTGTTCCGGTCAGATAATTGGTACCAAGAGTCACAGTCACAGGTCTTTCAGTATTCTCTCTCATGGTAATACAGGGAACCTGCAGGGCTGTGGTCTCCTCCTGAATACCTCCGGAATCAGTAAGTACCAGTGTTGCAGAGGATATGAGATTCAGAAAATCCAGATAAGGCAAAGGTTCCAGAAGGAGAATATCTGAATTTTGCTCAAGGACTGGCAACAGTTCAAAACGTTCTAGGGCGTTCCGGGTGCGTGGATGAACCGGGAACACCAGAGGAATGGATTTTGAAATTTCAATGAGGCACTCTATTAACGGTTTCAATGCCTCACGGGTATCCACGTTACTGGGGCGATGCATGGTGACCAGCGCATACGATGATGGAATTTTAAACCGCCTGCGAACATCACTCTTTTTGGCCATGGACATGTGACGTAGCAACGTATCAATCATGACGTTTCCGGCCATCACCATCTTTTCCGTGGCAACTCCTTCAGATGTCAGGTTTTTAACAGCATCTTCCTCTGTAAAGGAAAAGTATATCACTAAGAGCATCTGTAAGTATGCTGTTGATCTCTTCAGGCATATCCCTGTCAAAGGATCTGAGTCCTGCCTCAACATGGACAATGACTGGGCGAATTCTCCCATTTTCTGTATCACTGTCAGGATAAATAATCTTGGAGGCAACCAGGGTACATGCAACAGTGGAGTTGACGTCTCCCACACAATGAGAACATCCGGCTGCTCATCCAGCAGAACCGGCTCAAAGCGTTTCATAATCTCCGCAGTCTGCTGAGCGTGGGAGCCGGAGCCTACTTCAAGGTTAATATCCGGCTCAGGAATACCAAGTTCCTGGAAAAAGCATTTTGACAGTTTTTCATCATAATGCTGCCCTGTATGGACAAGGATATGTTCTATATGGGGATAAGCACCAACATTATTGTGCGACTTGACGGCCTCTGCTATGGAAGCCACTTTCATAAAGTTGGGCCTTGCCCCTGCTACGGTCATTATTTTCAAATTATTCATTGGATATTATGATCTATTGCATATGTTTGATACAAAAAGCTGAACCGCGAAGAACGCTAAGGACGCAAAGGGGTTTAACCATTCCCTGGCGGAGTGGCCGACAGGGAAGAGAATACCTGCTTGGCGTTGTGCTTGCCTTGCGTACTTAGGGGCCTTGAGCGAAGCGGGCGGTTCAGTTCAATTTGAGAAATGCATTACACGTCTTAAAAGTGCAATCAGCAAACATGCTGAGAAAAGAATCCAGTTTGTTAAGATTATCTTCTATCCCAACATAATGCCTGAAACGATAATCCGGCCTGAGCCCCTTTGCCCTGGGTTGTCCGGGATCAAACTCCCAGGGATGACAGTAAAACAGGTAGTATTGCTGCTGTTTAAGTATCTTTTGTACGCCTCTGCAGAATAACCACAACGGATACAGCCGGAAAAAGCCTCCTCCACCCCAGGGAAAGACCTTGCCGGCAATCTCCAGGTTGCTAACCGGTATCTCGTAAATGCCGTTTGCAGACTGGATAAGCTTGCCCGATGTCTTTGACCAGGCGCCTTCAAGTTTTCCATATCGGCTGTTCATGCCGAAGCTGTTGTAACTCGAATCGTATCGATGGCCTGTCTCTGCAAGGAGATCAATTAATTCTGATGTTACAGAAAAACTGGGGGCTCTGTAGCCTGCAACCGTCTGCCCGGTTATCCCTTCAAGCAACTCCTTGCTTTTTTGAAGGTCGTCCCGGAGGTCATCCCTGTTAAGACCGGTGCATAATCGATGGCCGTAGCCATGCGATGCTATTTCATGCCCCTGGGAGGCTATCTGCCGGACTATTTCAGGATACCGTTCGGCGATCCAGCCGAGGACAAAAAATGTACATTTAATATCGTGTTGGTCAAACAGCTCCAGCAATGCCCCGGTTGAGGCATGAACCCTTGATTCGCATGTCTCCCAGCATGAATGGGGGAAATGCCCTCGCAGATTTTCAACCTGGAACCAGTCCTCCAGATCCACGGTTACAAGGATTACTTTTTCAGTCATGCAAGGAACCGGTTAACCTCTTACATCAACCACTAATACCCATGCCGCATAATGACTCCGCGTTTGAACAGCTCCCTTGTAATAAGCTCTACACATTCCTCAAGGGGCTGATAACCTGTAAGGACTTCTATGTCAGGATTTTCTGGGGGCTCATATGGCGCAGATATTCCTGTATAATTCTTGATTTCTCCAGCACGGGCCTTTTTATAAAGTCCTTTTACGTCACGTTGTTCACATATCTCAAGAGGGCAGTTACAGTATATTTCAATAAGGTTTTCAGGACCTATAATTTCCCTGACCCTTGCCCTGTCCTCACGCAGTGGAGATATAAAGGCGGTAAGAGAGATAACTCCTGCATCAAGAAACAGCCTTACCATCTCTGCTATGCGGCGAAGATTCTCCGCGCGGTCTTCGCGGGTGAATCCAAGGTCACTGCAGAGACCATGTCGTACATTATCCCCGTCAAACACGTACGTACGGCAACCCATTAGATGAAGGCGCTCCTCAACAGCGTGCGCAAGTGTTGATTTGCCAGAACCGGAAAGCCCGGTAAACCATAGATTTATACTGCGGTGCCCGTTTAGCGTTTCCCTGCGCGGGCGGGTAACCGCCGCCTTGTGAAATACTACATTTTCTGATTTCGCCATAATTTCATCCGAAAATAGCTCAAGGCAATAAACTCAAAGTTCAAAGCTGAAAGCAAACAATCATGCTTTTTTGCCTTGAGCTTTCAGCTTCCGACTTTGAGCTTTGGACCAACTTTCATGTCATGAAAGTTTATAATCTGACCTGCTCCAACTCATAAGACCATATAACATGCATACCTTTATTTTCTGCATATTCCTGTATAGCCGGACGCGTGGAATAGGTAACCAACAGTGGCAAAACATTATCGCCAACAACATGCTTGGCCTTTAACTGCTCCAGCAACTTCAGGAACCTGTCAACATCCTTTTTGGATAACTTGGCCTTGCCTTCTCCTACAACAAACCACTTTTCATTATCTTTATGACCTGTGCCGAACATATTAAGTTCAACTTCCTTGCCACCTACATCCATAAATCTCCTGACAAATGGAGCTTCGGGCTCCAAGCCAAACCTGATCTTCAGCAATGCTGGCAGCGCGGCAATTGCCCTGTCTTCCAGGCCATATCCAACACTGTCAGACAGCCCCCCGACCATCTGCCTGGTCTCTCTAAGACCCTTGGCCAGCTTTCTTACCTCCTGCTCTGTGCGCTTCTGAGCTTCAGCAAGCTCCTCTACCTTTAGCTCTGTTCGTTTCTGAGCTTCAGCCAATTCCTCAACCTTGACAGTCAAAGAATCAAGGCGGCGCTCTGTTGCCGCCTGGGCATCTGCCAGCTCCTCTAACCTCGCCTCAGTACGCTTTTGTGCTTCCGCTAATTCTTCAACCTTGATGGTCAGGGAATCAAGGCGATGTTCCGTTGCCGCCTGGGCATCTGCCAATTCCCCAACTT
>JALWJV010000072.1:1994-6926 GCA_026996955.1 Deltaproteobacteria bacterium | reverse complement strand
TTGTCGGATTTGCTGCATATCCGCGAAAGAGGAATTCCCATAATAGTCGGCTATATGGGGATTCCTCTGACAAAGGAGATGCAGTAAATACGGCAATCCCGAAGGGTTTCAAAACTGGAAAGCTATAATAATCGACATAACTCCTTTTAATTTCATTGAAAAAACATTTTTCCAGATTTTGAAACGCTCAATTTAGGTGTAACTGACTGTTCAGTGAATAATAACATCAGCACAAGGCTTTGAGCTGAACAGGTTTCCTGCAATTTCAAACAACAGCATAAGATCATGCCAAAACGTACAGATTTACATAAAATACTTATAATAGGTTCCGGGCCCATTGTTATAGGCCAGGCCTGTGAGTTTGACTATTCCGGTACCCAGGCGTGCAAGGCGCTTAAGGAGGAAGGTTACCAGGTGGTGCTGGTAAACTCCAATCCTGCCACCATTATGACCGACCCTGAGACTGCCCACAGAACTTATATTGAGCCCATCACCCCTGAGGTTGTGGAAAAGATCATCAGGAAAGAGCGTCCTGATGCCATTCTCCCTACCCTTGGCGGCCAGACAGGGCTTAATACCGCTGTAAAGGTTGCTGAGTCCGGTGTGCTTGAGGAACTCGGCGTTGAGATGATAGGGGCAAGCCGGGAGGTTATTCACAAGGCTGAGGACAGGGAACAGTTCAGGCAGGCCATGTTTAATATCAACCTGCGCATCCCTGAGAGTGAGATTGTTCGCTCTATGGATCAGGCGGTTGAGGCGGCAAACCGTATCGGATATCCCATAATCGTAAGGCCGAGTTTTACCCTTGGTGGAACAGGCGGAGGGATTGCCTATAATGAGGATGACTTGAGAAAGATCTGTAAACAGGGCCTTGATCTCAGCATGATTCACGAGATCATGCTTGAGGAGTCTGTGATAGGGTGGAAGGAGTATGAGCTTGAGGTGATGCGGGACCGTAATGATAACTGCGTCATTATCTGCTCCATTGAAAACCTTGATCCAATGGGCGTCCATACCGGAGACAGCATCACTGTGGCACCGGCACAGACCCTTACTGACAGGGAGTATCAGAAGCTTCGTGATGCCTCCCTTGCAATCATCCGTGAGATCGGGGTTGAAACAGGCGGCTCCAACATACAGTTTGCAGTTAATCCTGACAATGGCGAGGTGGTGGTAATAGAGATGAACCCCAGGGTTTCCCGTTCCTCTGCCCTTGCCTCCAAGGCAACAGGTTTTCCAATTGCAAAGATTGCAGCCAAACTTGCAGTTGGCTACACCCTGGACGAGATTCCAAATGACATCACCCGGGAGACAATGGCATCCTTTGAGCCTACCATTGACTACTGCGTAGTGAAGATTCCCCGCTGGACATTTGAAAAATTCCCGGCAGCAGAGGACCTGCTCACCACCTCCATGAAGAGTGTAGGCGAGACAATGGCAATAGGCCGCACATTCAGGGAGGCATTCCAGAAGGGGTTGCGCTCTCTTGAAATAGGCCGTTTCGGAATGTCCTTTGACGGCAAGGACAAGTGGGACAAGTCTGGAAAGCTGCCTGATCGAAACGAGATCATAAACCGTTTGCGCACCCCCAATTCACAGCGGATATTTTATATAGTCCTGGCGCTTCAGCAGGGCTTTGGGATACGGGAGCTTTACGAGCTTACGCGCATAGACCCATGGTTCCTGTTCCAGATTGACAGAATACGCAAGGAAGGCACCCAGATAAGAAAGACCGTGAGTGAAAAGGGCACAGAAGCCATACTTGGGGACCGGGATAAACTCTTCCATTACAAAAGGGAGGGATTTTCTGACCACCAGATCGGCTACCTCACAGGCACTTCTGAAGATGAAGTAAGGGCAAGGCGCAGGGAGCTTGGCGTAACGCCTGTCTACAAGCTGGTTGACACCTGTGCTGCCGAGTTTGAGGCCTATACTCCCTATTATTACTCCACTTATGAAACCGAAGATGAATCCCGTCCTGATGACCGCAAGAAGATCATGATTCTGGGTGGAGGCCCTAACCGTATCGGGCAGGGAATCGAGTTTGATTACTGCTGTGTCCATGCCTCTTTTGCCCTTGCCGAGGAGGGAATCGAGAGCATCATGGTGAACTCGAACCCCGAGACTGTATCTACAGACTATGACACCTCTGACAAGCTCTACTTTGAGCCCCTGACCCTTGAAGATGTTTTGCATATAGTTGAAACTGAAAAACCTGACGGCATTATTGTCCAGTTCGGCGGCCAGACCCCTCTTAACCTGGCTACGTCACTTGAGAGGGCAGGGGCAAAGATAATCGGCACCAGCCCTGACAGCATTGACAAGGCTGAGGACAGGAAACGGTTCCAGGCAATGCTCCACAAACTTGGGCTTGTGCAGCCTGCAAACGGCACTGCCCGCACCCTTGAGGAGGCGCTTGAGATTGCACGCACAATCTCCTATCCGGTGGTGGTCAGGCCCTCCTTTGTACTTGGCGGAAGGGCAATGCGCATAGTATTTGACTCTGACGAGCTTACGGAGTTCATGGCAGAGGCAGTGGATGTCTCCCAGGGCCATCCAGTCCTGATTGACAAGTTCCTTGAGGATGCCATTGAGATTGATGTGGATGCAATTTCTGATGGGGAAATATGCGTAATCGGCGGCATAATGGAGCATGTTGAAGAGGCTGGAATACACTCCGGGGATTCTGCATGCGTACTGCCACCCCGGAGCCTAAGCCCTGAAATGATAGATAATATCAAGAGCGCAACCAGGGCAATGGCCGGAGAGCTTAATGTAATAGGGCTTATGAACGTGCAGTATGCTGTCAAGGATAACCAGCTCTATGTGATTGAGGTTAATCCCAGGGCTTCACGAACAGTCCCGTTTGTAAGCAAGGCAACCGGTATTCCTTTGGCAAAGCTTGCCACAAAGGTTATGACAGGCAGAAAGCTCAGGGATCTCGGCCTTACTGAAGACCCTGTGGTTGAGCATATTTCAGTAAAGGAGTCGGTTTTTCCGTTTATGAAATTCCCCGGGGTTGACACCCTTCTCGGCCCTGAGATGAAATCCACCGGCGAGGTCATGGGCATTGACACCAGTTTTGGAATGGCATTTGCCAAGAGCCAGTTTGCCGCAGGCCAGCACCTTCCCCTCTCCGGCGTGGTGTTCATGAGCATCCGGGACAGGGACAAGGATGCGTGTGTTGAGATAGCACAGAGCCTCAAGGCAAGCGGATTTGACATAATCGCCACCAGGGGTACATGGGAGTACCTGAAACAGCATGGCGTCGAGAACAGGCGCGTGTTCAAGGTGTCCCAGGGGCGTCCGAATGTTGTTGATCTGATGAAAAATGGTGAAATTGCCCTTGTGATAAATACCCCAAGCGGTAAAAATACTGTGTCTGATTCATATCAGCTCAGGCGTACTGCCCTTGAATATGAAATCCCCTACTTTACCACAGTGGCAGGTGCACGGGCTGCTGCAAGGGCAATAAGCGCCCTGATCAGCCGAAATCTTGATGTGAAGCCTGTGCAGGAATATTACAGCAGGGAGCAGAAGGGATAGAGCCATGCATACTTCATCCTCTCCCAAATCACTTGGTTGTTCTGTTTGTTCACATTCCGGACTTTCCCTTCCATCTAACTGGATCCTGAGCCCAGGAGGTCCCAGAGAGGAGTGCGGTATCTTTGCGGTTTATGGCCATCCGGAGGCTGCAAAGCTTGCATATTTCGGACTCTATGCCCTTCAGCACCGGGGTCAGGAGAGTGCCGGTATTGTTGCCTCAGATGGAAAGACCATCAGGCAGCACAAGGCAATGGGGCTTGTAAGTGAGGTATTTAACGAGAGCATCCTGAAGGAGCTTTCAGGACATGCGGCAATTGGTCATGTCCGCTACTCCACAACAGGTTCATCAGTGCTTCAGAATGCCCAGCCATTTTGTGTGCACCATTCTGGATCCACCATGGCAGTGGCGCATAACGGCAACCTTGTAAATGCCCATCTGATAAGGCAGGAGCTTGAACGCCACGGGTCAATCTTTCAGACCACCATGGACAGTGAGATTATTGTCCACCTGCTTGCCAAGGCAGCATCAAAGGGAATTGACGAGGCTATCATAAATGCCATGAAGCTGATAAAGGGAGCCTATTCTGTGGTGATGCAGACAGAAAAGGCCATTATCGGCTTCAGGGACCCCCTTGGTTTCAGACCCCTTGTTATTGGCCGCATGAACGATGCCTGGGTGCTGGCATCAGAAACATGTGCCCTTGATCTTATCCAGGCTGAGTATGTCCGTGATGTTGAACGCGGGGAAATTGTCATAATAGACCATAACGGTCTCCAGTCCATTCAGGGGCTTCAGGCACCACACAGGGCAAACTGTATCTTTGAATTTATCTACTTTGCCCGGCCTGACAGCAATATCTTCGGCAAGAACGTTTACTCTTTCCGTAAATCCCTTGGTGCAGCCCTTGCCCGGGAGATAACCCCTGATGCAGATTTTGTCATGCCCTTCCCTGACTCAGGAAACTATGCTGCAGTGGGCTATGCGCAGGCAGCCAACCTTCCCCTTGAGATGGCGGTCATAAGGAACCACTATGTAGGTCGCACGTTTATTCAGCCAAGCCAGTCTATGAGGGATTTTTCCGTTCGTATAAAGCTTAATCCTGTGCGTGAGGTCCTCAGGGGCAAGAAGGTGGTCATTATGGAGGATTCTGTAATCAGGGGGACCACCAGCCGGACCAGGGTCAAGGAGATTCGGGACGCCGGGGCAAAGGAGATAACAATGGTGGTAAGTTGCCCCCCCACCAAGTTCCCATGCTTTTACGGAATAGATTTTCCTACTCGGGGCGAGTTGATAGCAGCGCGGAAGAGCGTTGAAGAGATCAGGGAATTTCTTGGGCTTGACGGTCTTTATTACCTGGGAATTGATGCAATGATTGAAGCTGCAGG
>JALWJV010000072.1:0-1984 GCA_026996955.1 Deltaproteobacteria bacterium | reverse complement strand
GGTGGCAATGCCGAGCGTTTCTGCATGGCGTGCTTTGACGGAAATTATCCCCTTCCTCCAGATGCTGAAACCGGCAAGTTTTTGATGGAATAGTCAAATATCACCTAAATCCTGCAATTGGCAAGTTTGCCGGAGATGCAAGGCATCAAGGGCGCAGACGTATTAGCATACTTCAAGTCCTTGATAACGCAGCAGATTCGGTAAAATTGCCAATCCCGAAGGGCAAGAAAATGAAGAAAAAATCAAGTTACTTACAAGCTGAACAGATTAACCGGAGCGATAAAGTTATAATTGTTTGTTTATACGGAATAAATACTTTTTCTTCATTTTTGAAGTGCAGGATTTAGGTATCATGTTTCTCAGTGACGATGCCATAATCGCCGCAGGGCAGGAGGCAATCAGGATAGAGATAGAGGGCCTTGAAGGTGTCAGTGAGAAGCTTGGGGATTCCTTTGTGCAGGCTGTAAGGATAATCCTTGATGCCCCTGGCAGGGTGGTTGTAACCGGCATTGGAAAATCCGGTCTTGTGGGCAGGAAGATCAGTGCAACCCTTGCAAGCACAGGCACTCCCTCTGTGTTTCTGCATCCGGTTGAGGCAATGCACGGAGATCTCGGCATGGTAATGTCAGGGGATGTGGTGCTTGCAATTTCAAACAGTGGTGAGACTGCAGAGCTTAATGCCCTGCTGCCTGCATTCCGGTCAAGGAATATCCCTGTAATCGCCCTGACCGGCGGGCTTTCCTCAACCATGAGCAGGCTGAGTCAGGCCGTGATTGATACAGGTGTTGCCAGAGAGGCATGTGCCCTAGGGCTTGCACCCACGGCAAGCACCACCGCTGCCCTTGCTGTTGGAGATGCTCTTGCAGTAGTGCTTCTGAAACTCAGGGAGTTCAGTGAAAAGGATTTCCGCCGGAATCATCCCTCAGGCTCCCTTGGGGAAAGGCTCAAGGTCTCCGTAGGGCAGGTTATGCTTACAGGCCCTGAGGTGCCTGTGGTAAAGGCCGGTACCCCCATGAATGAGGCCATTAGGGAGCTTGATTCCAAGGGACTTGGCGCTCTGCTGGTGCTTGATGGATATGAGAAGGTGGCTGGTATCATCACAGACGGTGACCTGAGAAGGGCGGTGCTGCGTCTGGGCAAGTCCCTTGATGCATGCAGGGTTGAAGATGTAATGACCAGGGACCCGAAACGGGTCACTCCTGACACAATGGCAGCAGATGCACTTGCGCTTATGGAGCGTCATCTTATTACTGTGCTTCCTGTGGTAAATGGAGAGTCAAGACTTGCAGGTATTGTGCATCTTCATGACCTGCTTGGAAAGGGAGAGTTCAAGTTTGTTTGATGTATGAAGAATTAGGGTAAGTAGTAAATTTCAGGATAAAATTTTAAGGGGAACAGTTATGGCCGGAGATCTTAACAAGGTAATGTTGATCGGGCGTCTGGGAGCCGATCCCGAAATAAGGTACACCCAGAACGGTACAGCCGTGGCAACTCTCAGTGTTGCTACAAATTTCAGGGTAAAGAGGGGTGAGGAGTGGGAGGATCAGACCGAGTGGCACCGGGTAATTGCCTGGAACAGGCTGGCTGAAATTGCCAGTGAATACATGAACAAGGGCACAAAGGTATATGTTGAGGGAAGGCTTCAGACCCGGTCATGGGAAGATGCCAATGGCAACAAGCGCTGGACCACCGAGATAGTTGCCCGTGACATTTCCATGCTCTGCGGCAGGGGAGAGGCTGCAGGCAGTGGAGGAGGCGACCTTGCACCCCCTGAACCACCTCCGCCGGAAGAAGATGATGTGCCCTTTTAGTTTGAATGTTGCTCAAAGCTGAAAGCTCAAGGTTCAAAGTCTCAAAAGACGCAAAAAGCTGAACCGCAAAGGACGCTAAGGACGCTAAGGATTTTAATTTTTCCCTGTGGGGGTGGCCCACAGGGAAGGAATAACGTAACTGTTCAGCGAATTTATCTTAATAAGGTTGGTAA
>JALWJV010000071.1 GCA_026996955.1 Deltaproteobacteria bacterium | reverse complement strand
CCCATAATAGTCAGCTATATGAGAATTTCTCTGACAAAGGAGATGCAGTGAATCCGGCAATCCCGAAGGGTTTCAAAAGTTGAAGAGTATGATAGATATAACTCCTTTTAATATCGTATAAAATCATTTCTTCAAATTTTTGAAACGCTCAATTCAGGTGATAAAAATTTTGAAGGGTTAACACAAAATGTGTCAGTCAACAGTGTATATGCGAAAGGGTGATCAGGAGGAAGAGCTCCTACGTGATGCCATACTGGTTGAGCCGGTTGAAGACGGGGTAAAGATACAGGGTTTTTTTGAGGCCCCCAGGGTGGTGCCTGCGAAGATTCTGACCATAGATCTTTTGAAACACCGTATTGTACTGGAACCCCTTTAAGGGCCCTTTTAAAACAGGTGATAATTATGAATGATATTGATAAATTACGGGTTCTCCTCCCGCACTGGATAGAGCATAACATTGAGCATGGGGGAGAGTTTGTTTCATGGGCGGAAAAGGTGAGGGCTTCTGATCATCCGCAGGGTGAGGAGATTGCAGCCCAGCTTGCCAGGGCAGTTTCTGCGTGCGATCAGGTGACTGATGCCCTTAAAAAGGCAATGGAGGTTGCAGGTGGTCCACTTGATCATACACATGATCACCATCACCACCACTGATAGCGATAGTTTTAAATATCCCAGGTAAATGTAATAGACAAAGTATCTATTCAGCGTGGTAAATGGTCTTGTTTTGGAGTGACTTTGAAGAATTTCGTAGTTTTTCTTGGCGAAGCGAAGCCACAAAAATCGCGTCTGTCTGAGCGAGGGACGAGCGAGTTTCGCGATTTTGGCGTAGCAAGCCTTAGAAAAACAAGAAATTGTTCACCGGAACGGAAAAACAAGACCATTTACCAACCTTTATTAACATAAGTACGCTGAGCAGTTACTAGACAAATAGATAGATAATAATATGGAATATGTAAGCACAAGGGGGCAGATTGCCCCTGTTTCATTTCAGAATGCAGTGATGATGGGCCTTGCAGATGACGGGGGGCTGCTGCTGCCAAACCCCATTCCTTCTGTGGGTCCGGATACTCTGGCAGCGTGGCGTGAGCTCGATTACCAGGCATTGTGCCTGGAGATCATGGACCTCTTTGTTGATGATATTTCCAGTTTCACACTGAATGATATTGTGAGCCGTTCATACTCCACCTTTGATACCAAAGAGGTGACGCCCCTTGTCTATAACGGGGAGCAGTACATACTGGAGCTTTTTCACGGTCCAACCTATGCGTTTAAGGATATTGCCCTGCAGTTTCTTGGAAACCTTTTCTCCTGGCTCCTTGAGGAGCGGGGAGAGATAATGAACATCCTTGGGGCAACTTCCGGTGATACCGGCAGTGCTGCCATCTACGGGGTCAGGGGGAAAGACAACATAAACATATTTATTCTGCACCCCCGTGGAAGGGTAAGCCCGATTCAGGCGCTGCAGATGACCACCGTGCCGGAACTTAATGTGTTTAATATTGCGGTTGAGGGCACATTTGATGATTGTCAGTCCATTGTAAAGGAGATCTTTAACGATCTTGAGTTCAAGTCCACCTACAGGCTGGGTTCAATCAACTCCATAAACTGGGCCAGGGTTCTTGCCCAGGTGGTGTACTATGTCTATGCCACGCTGAAACTTCAGCGTGATGCCGGGGCAGAGCATGTTCATTTTTCTGTTCCCACCGGAAATTTTGGTGATATATTCGCAGGCTACGTTGCCAAAAAACTGATTCAGCCAGCCATAGGGCGTCTGATCCTTGCCACCAACGAGAATAATATACTCACCCGTTTTGTCCTTGAGGGCAGATATGCAATAAGCGGGGTTGTCCCCACCATCAGTCCTTCAATGGATATACAGATAGCAAGCAACTTTGAGCGCTATCTTTACTATCTGTACAACAAGGATGCAGAACGGGTACGCAAGACAATGGAGGAGTTTTCAAAAACCGGCGAGCTGGTCTTTTCCAGGGAGGAGCGGGAGCAGGTGCGCAAGGACTTTGCCTCTGCATCCATTGATCAGGATCAGACCCTTAAGACAATAAGAGAGTGTTATAAGAGTACCGGTTATGTCCTTGATCCCCACACTGCTGTGGGCGTGGCAGCCGCACAGAAACTTGCCTCCAGTCTTGATGATCAGCCAGTGGTCTGCCTTGCAACTGCTCATCCAGCCAAGTTTCCGGATGCTGTCAGAAAGGCAATCGGGCGGGATCCGGAACAGCCTGAGGGCATGAAGGGGCTTGAAAACCTGCCCTCCCGCTGCCGTATACTCCCTGCTGATGTTGATGTAATAAAGGAGTATGTGAGGGAAAATGCCCTTAAGCAGGAGGAGAATTAAACTCATGTTTTGCTGGCTGCGCATGCAACGCAGTGCATTATGCCGCCTCTTTTAACTCCTGCTCCTCTTCACATGTATCACATGCAGTGCTTGCAAGGGGCAGGGTTATTATAAACTCTGTACCCTTGCCCGGTTCTGAATTCACACTTATTTCACCGCCAAGGTCGCTTACCAGCCGCTGAACTATTGCAAGGCCAAGACCGGTGCCTTCCGGCTTGGTGGTGAAAAATGGATTGAATATCCTTTCAATGTCTTCCCTGCTTATGCCCTTGCCATTGTCCTTTATGCAGAGTGTAAGCCGGTTTTCCTCCATTGCCCCTGTTATTTCTATTTTGCCATCCTGGGGGGCAAGGGCCTGCCATGCATTAAGGAGCAGGTTGACAAGTATCTGTCTAAGCTGATTTGGCTCTGTCTCTATTACTGCATCATGGGGCAGTTCAATGCTTAAGGAAGCTGGCGGCAGTTCCTTCCTGCGCCCCATAAGTTCCAGCACCTCTTCTATCTCTGACCTTACGTTTACATGCTCAACACTTTCTCGTGAGGGCCTGCCATAGAGCATAAAGGAGTTGGTCAGCCCGTTGAGCCGGTTGATTTCCCTGAAGATAATATCAAGCAGTTTTTTGCTCTGTGGGGAGAGAGACTGGTTTTCTGCAAGAAACTGTGCGGCTCCTGAAATTGACGCAAGGGGATTTCGAATCTCATGGGCAAGGCCTGCAGCCATCTCTCCAAGGCATGCCAGGCGGTCCATGCGGTGCAGGTGTTCTTCCTTGATGATGATTTCTGTGATGTCCTGAAAGATTATTCCATAGCCAAGCGGATTGTTTTCATCATCATGGACAGGGAAGGAGGAGACCCCAAGGATCTTTTCCTGTATGTCCGGGCTTGAGAATTTTATTTCCTGCCTCTGTACAGAGCTGTTATCCTGATTGTTCAGCACAAGCTCACCTATTTCAGGCCACACCTCCTCAAGTTTCATGCCGCAGCAGTTTTCCATTGCAGGGCCAAGCAGTGTTTTGGATGAACGGTTGCAGAAGATGATGTGTCCGGATTCATCTATCATTATGAGACCTGAACGCATGGAGTCTGCCAGGTGATGCTGAATCTTTTCCATGCGTTTTACAGCAGCCTCTGCATCTGTGAGTTCCTGCTGGGTCATGCGAAGTCTCTGGGCAAGCCATATCCCAAGGACAGCCGTGGTGTTGAATGCCGCCATGTTTATGAAGAAGTTGTAGGCTGCAGGGGCCATGTGATCTATGTCGGTAATGGTATAGTATGATATGGCAGCATATCCAATGGTTGAGAGCAGGGCTGCCATGGCCCCCAGCACCCTTCCTCCCAGAAGGCAGGCAGTTACAATGGCAAGTACGTAAAGAAAGGAGAATTTGCTCTGAAAACCCCCTGTAAACAGGATGGTCAGGTTGACCAGCATTACGTCCACCACCATCTGTATGGCATTAAGCCTCTGGTCCGGCCCGGTTTTTCGATACCATGCAGCAAAAAGGGACGTAAAGAAGAAAGCCGCTCCTATGAGCATGTACAGGAGCTGTTCACGGCTTGCCTGCAGAGATGCATTAAAAGGATTGAACCAAACTGCAGCAAGCAGCAGTATAAAGAGTACGATCCTTCCAGCGGTTACTATGTGAAATAGCCTTCTGTCCAGGGAAGTTGTTTGAGTCATGGGATGATTCTTTGTTACAGACCGTATTTTGAAAGCCGGTAACGTATGGACCTGAAGTTCATGCCCAGCAGTGCTGCAGCCTCTGTCTTGTTGCCACCGGTCTTTTCAAGGGCTGCCTTAAGGTATCGTTTCTCAATTGAGTTCAGCAGATCGTCAAGCACCATGCCCTCGTCGGGAATGGTTGCAGGAAGTGCGGGGTCATCATTTTGTACAGGGGCCATACCCTGTTTTTCTTCCTTGAATCTGGCAAGGGAAAGGCTTTCCGGAAGCAGGAGATTTGATGTGGAGAGTGCCACACTGCGCTCTATTATGTTTTCCAACTCCCTGACATTTCCTGGGAAGTGGTAGTTCATAAGCGCCTCAATGGCATAACTTGAGATGGCCTGCATCTCCTTTCCCTGCTCCTTTGAGAACTTGTCCAGGAAATACTGTACCAGCAGAGGGATATCTTCTGGCCGCTCCCGCAGGGCAGGCATCTTTATCTGAATGACGTTCAGACGGTAAAATAGGTCTTCCCTGAAGTTTCCGTTCATGACCTCCTGCTCCAGGTCCCTGTTCGTGGCGGATATTATTCGGACATCCACCTCCACAGGCTTTGTGCTTCCAACAGGGGTAAATGCCTTTTGCTGCGCAACCCTAAGCAGTTTTACCTGGAGGAGCATGGGGAGCTCGCCAATTTCATCAAGGAAAATTGTCCCTGTATGTGCCATGGCAAACAGGCCCTTCTTTTCCTGTGATGCACCTGTGAATGCCCCCTTTGCATGGCCGAACAGTTCGCTTTCAAGGAGATTTTCCGGGATACCGCCGCAGTTTACCACCACAAAGGGCTTGTCCCTGCGAGGTCCCAGGTTGTGAACCGCTCGGGCGGCAAGTTCCTTTCCAGTTCCGGTTTCACCTGTTATCAGTACGCTTGAGGATGCTGCTGCAATGCGTGGAATGACCTGAAAGAGTTTAAGCATGGCAGGGCTTCTTGCCACCATCTGGTCGAGCTTCTGTATCCTGCCCTGCTGGTTGTCCGTTACTGTTTCCTCGGCAGGCACCGAAGCCTCGGCAGCGGCAAGTGCCTTTTCTATGATTGATCGGAGTTCTTCGATTCTGAAGGGCTTTGTCAGGTAATCCCATGCCCCTTCCTTCATGGCGGTTACTGCTGAATCCATGGACGCAAACGCCGTTATCAGCACAACCGGCATGTCAGGACGTTTGCTTTTAATGGTCCTGAGCAGGCTCATTCCGTCCATGCCCGGCATCCTGATATCGGAGATCACCAGGGCTATATTTTCATTTTCAAGGACTTCCAGGGCGCTTTTGCCATTGTCAGCAGTTTTGACGTCATAACCTTCCTGAACCAGCAAAATTTCAAGAAACTCCCGAAGGCTCGCATCATCATCCACAACCAGGATGCTTTTTGAATCACTGCTGCCATCCGGCGTATGCGAGTCAGTCCCGGACTGTGAGTATAGAAGTTCAACGCTGTTGTGCTGCATTTTTTACCTCCCTCTCATATTATCGGACAGATATTCCGAAATATAAATCAGGAAGTGCAGCTGCTGATTAGAAAGGAGGGCATTCTAACAATTGTCAGGTGCCTTGAACAGTTGAAAAATACAAATATTTGTTGAACTTAGCGATTGATTTTTGGATTGCTCATGCTATACATAAATAAGGGAGTTTTTACTGCGTTCGGCTTTGACCTTTGAGTAACTTTCATGGTCAGGGGGTGAAAACCTGATATCATGAAAGTTTAGAGGGTGATGTTTCAGAATTTAGCATGAGGTAAGCCAATCAGGTGAGGGAAATGGGTTACATGAAGCTTAATGGTTATGGGGCATCCCGTTTGTTATCTCTCTTTGCAATGATTGCTGCCATGATCATGATGCTGGGGTGTGCGGACAAGAGCCAGCAGTCATGGTATTGGGATCAGGACTCAGGCAGCAAGTATCATGTTAGCAAGCCGGAATCACCTTCGGTAAGTCTTGCAGATAACAGGGTAAAAAAGAGACCACTATACCTTGATGATGTGAACTATTTTGACAGGGAACTGAAACGGCCTGTAAAAAATGCAAAAATTGTTGTGAACAAGACCAAGCGGAAACTTTACCTCTTTGAGGGAGACAGGGTTATCAAGATATATCCTGTAAGCCTGGGTTTTGATCCGTTCAATGACAAGGTTCGCCAGGGAGATGGGAGGACTCCTGAGGGCCGCTTCTACGTCTGTACCAAGAATGCCCAGAGCAAATATCATCTCTCACTTGGCATCAGCTATCCTTCACTGGAGGATGCTGAGCGTGGGCTTCGCCAGGGCCTTATCACAAAAAAAGAGTATGACAAGATAGTCTGGGCAATAAGGCATGGCAAACGTCCGCCCTGGTCCACAAAGCTTGGCGGTGCAATATGTATTCATGGCGGTGGGGTGGCATGGAACTGGACAGCTGGCTGCATTGCTTTAAAAAACAGTGATATTGAGGAGTTGTTCAGGGTTGTGCCCACTGGTACACCTGTAATCATTGAAAAGCTTGGCACCAGAACCGCAGAGCTCGGCCACGAGGAATTAAAGGCCGGTTACAATTAGGCCGTTATAGATGTTACAAAATTGTCCGGTAATGCAACATATTGACACGGTTGCGTCAAGGCAATATTATTTACATTTTAATCACCCTGAGTACGTTTTCTGGTATCAATCATCAAGCAGGGGGCGGAATATCTTTCAAATTCCGTAAGTAAGATAGATACTGCAGCGGATCAGGGAAACTTTAGGGAACATGAGGAGGTTTCAGATGAAGTTTAAAGATTTGTTGAAATCAGGGTTGCCGTTTTTCGTCATTATGGTATCTCTGATGTTTGTGTCCTGTGCCCAGAATAGCCAGCAGAGCGCACAGTCAGAGGGAGGAGAGCAGGCAGCAGCTTCAGAGCAGGCTGCCACAACACAGACTGCCAGCACTGATACCCAGGAGACAGCTACAGCCCCAGGGTCCTCAAGCTATGAGCTTTACCAGGGTCAGCCTGTATCCATCAAACCGGTACAGTGTGGCTCCTGTCACCGTGACGAGTATGTAAAGCTGCAGAACAGCGGCAGCAAGCACAGGTTTGACTGTCTGAAGTGTCACACCAAGCTCCATGCCTACATCCCCACCAAGAATAACTACAAGGAGATTATGCCAAAGTGTGCCAGGTGTCACGGCCTGAAACACGGAGATGCCTTCCCCAACTGTCTGCAGTGTCATACCAATCCTCATGATCCATTGAATATTCCTTTCCAGGGTGTGCTGCAGAAGGTCAGGAATGCAAAGGGCAAGAAGGTTGTAGCCTGTGAGGTATGTCACTGGAATCCTGAAGGCAAGGAGATGGCAGACCATCCATGTAAGCACAATACCGAGGTTGGCTGTGTGGGATGCCATGTTACCGGTATTGATGCAACCAGGCACGGTATGAAACCCACTTGCTTTGCATGTCACGAGCCCCACGTACAGGGCCAGACCTATCAGGACTGTCTGGTATGTCACCGTCCTCACAGTGCCAAAAATATACTTCAGTACCCAGAGGATACTGATAACAAGATCTGTGGTTCCTGCCATACAGGTATTTATGAGCAGCTCCAGACCAACCACACCAAGCACAGCGAACTGTACTGCGCAGACTGCCACGTACGTCACGGACAGATTCCCAAGTGTCAGCGGTGTCACGGTGAACCGCATGGTGCTGAGATTCATCATCAATTCCCCAACTGCCTCAAGTGTCACATTGACCCGCATAACCTGCCGGTCAATCCGTAAGATAACAGTCTGAATGTCAGACCCGGATACCGTGAAAGCGGTATCCGGGTTTTTTGTTTGTTCTGAACTCCTTTCTTTGCATGGAATCTGCCTTTAACAAGCTGCTGTCACATCGCCGCGTTTGGGATGAGAAGAAGCTGCTGCGGGATATCTACCACTCATGGTACCGGAAGATTAAGCAGTACATGCCAAGTGATGGCCCAGTACTTGAGATCGGAGGCGGGGGAGGCAATCTGAAGGAATTCTGTCCGGATGTCATAACATCTGACTATATATTTTGCCCGTGGCTGGACATTAACCTGGATGCCCACAACCTTCCCTTCAAATCATCTTCCCTTGGCTGTATAACTGCCATAGATGTCTTGCATCATCTTGAAAACCCTTTGATTTTCCTCAGGGATGCTGAACGCGCTCTTGCTTCTGGCGGGCGGATTATTCTTCTTGAGCCCTTCATATCCCCCTGGTCCTGGCCTGTTTACAGGTTTATTCATCCTGAAGATGTGGATTTTTCGGCAGATATATTCTCAACTGAAGACAGGAAATTGCGTAAGCACCCTTTTGAAGGCAATATGGCAATGGCAACGATGTTCTTTTGCAGGGAGAGGGAAAAGTTTAAACAGTCAGTCCCGGGGCTTGACATCATTGTCCGGGAATTTTCCGATTTTTTTCTCTATCCCATGAGCGGAGGTTTTGAAAATCCCACCCTGTGTCCGGAGTTTCTGTTGCCGTTTGTAAAGAAGCTGGAGGGGCTTTTGATGCCTTTTGCCCGTTTTATGGCCTACAGAATGTTGATAGTATTGGAAAAACGCCAGAGAGGAGAACGAAACTGATATGGGGAATTACACGGGGCGTTTTAGACTGCCTGAAGCGGGTGTGCTCATGCCCAATAATCAGGATGATCCACTTCCATACTACTATAAGCCTGTGATTGGCCGTATCTTCCGGGCGAGGATAGAACAGGGCCTTTCTCTGCTGTCTCCGCCTTATGGAGCAATACTTGAGGTTGGGTATGGAAGCGGGGTGCTGCTGCCGTCGCTTTGCCGCCTGGGTGATTATGTTGCCGGGATTGACCTTGCCTCAGACCCGGAAGTTGTGGGCAGGGCTGTTAGGGGGCTTGGGGCAGAGTGTACGCTTGTGAAAGGGGATCTTTGTGATGAGCTGTTTCCGCAGGTGAAGTTTGATCTTGTGGTTGCCATGTCTGTGCTTGAACACATAGATGATCTGGACAAGGTGTTCAGACGCTTTTATGAGATACTTAAACCCGGAGGATGCGTGCTTGTGGGCATGCCCAGGGTTGACAGGCTGATGCAGGCAGCCTTTTCAATGATTGGTTTCAGGGGCATTGAAAGGCATCATGTGTCTGACTACAGGCAGTGCATGGAAGCAGCTAAAGAAGGGTTTGAGCTTACGAGCAGGGCCTGGCTTCCCTCGTGGCTGCCGGAATCTCTGGGGTTGTATTTTAATTTGCTGTTTAGAAAGTTATAAAGGTTTCAGGAAACTGTTCAGCGTGTAACGGTTTGTAAATGGTCTTGTTTTTCCGTTCCGGTGAACAATTTCTTGTTTTTCTAAGGCTCGCTACGCCAAAATCGTGAAACTCGCTCGTACCTCGCTCAGACAGACGCGATTTTTATGGCTGTGCTTCGCCAAGAAAAACTACGAAATTATTCAAAGTCACTCCAAAACAAGACCATTTACTACACTTTATAGTACAGTTACTGGCCATTAAATTAGTTATAAAAAGCACCATGTTGGCTCATCCTTTGAATACCAGCTCCACCGGGCAGTGATCAGAGCCCTGGACATGGTCCAGGATTGATGCCTCCTTTACCCTGTCTTTGCTCTTTTTATCAACACAGAAATAATCAATACGCCACCCAACGTTTCTTGTCCTTGCATTGAACCGGTAGCTCCACCAGGTGTAATGGCCTCCTTCCTGGTTGAACATCCTGAATGTGTCCACAAAACCTGCTTCAAGAAACCTGTCCATCCATGCCCGTTCTTCAGGTGTAAAGCCTGCGTTGTTTTCGTTTGAATCCGGGTTTGCCAGGTCAATGGGTTTATGTGCAACATTGAAATCCCCGCAGAGTACGACACTTTTTTCTTTTGCAAGTTTTTTGGCATATTCAAGGATCTTTTCATCAAACTCCAGCTTGTAATCAAGTCTCACTAGGCCCCTGCCTGCATTGGGGAAGTAGATGTTTACAAGAAAGAAATCCTCAAATTCAAGGGTCTGTACCCTGCCCTCAGGGTCTGGCGCACCATCTATGCCAGAGGTTACCTTGAGAGGTTTAAGGCGGGTATAGACTGCCACCCCTGAATATCCCTTCTTCTCAGCACTGTTAAAAAAGGCTTCGTAACCGTCCAGATTCCTGACCTCGTCATCAAGCTGTTCCGGTTTGACCCGGGTTTCCTGGAGGGCAACAATGTCAGCGTCAATCTCAAGCACCGTTTCCACAAAGCTCTTGGATGTTGCAGCGCGAAGACCGTTCACATTCCATGATATCATGCGTATCAGCCCGTTGTTTTTCATGGCTTTCCTCTTTTTCCTTGGTTTAACACCGAGTTTGGGGCATCTGTCATCAAGGGGGCATTTGTCGCAGTGGGGTGATACAGGCCTGCATGTGCCTTGGCCAAATGCCACAAGTATTGAGTTGAATGTGAGCCAGTATTTTTTTGGAAGTTTTTTCCTGAGGACCTTTTCGGTCTGTTCAGGGGTCCTGGTGTTGACATATCCCCATATATTCATAATGCGGTGCACGTGGGTGTCCACGCATACGGCAGGTTTGCCAAATCCCACTGCAACAACAAGGTTTGCTGTCTTTCTCCCAACGCCGGGCAGTTTCACCAACTCTTCAACCGTATCCGGCACCTTGCCGTTAAATCTTTCCAGGGCCTCAGGCAGTGCAGCCAGGTAACGGGCCTTGTTGCGGTAGAACCCGACAGGGTAGATAAGTTTTTCTATTTCATGAATATCAAGGCCTGCAAGGTCTCCGGGGGTATCAACCCTTTTGAACAGCCTGCGGCATGCTGCGGCTGTGACTTCGTCTTTGGTGCGGGCCGAGAGGATGGTGGCAACAAGTACCTTAAAGGGGTCCCTGGTCTGTGATTTTATCAGGTCAACCACAGGGACATTGTAATCTGCAACCTCTTTTTCCAGGGTGGTAAGAAAATAATCTATGTCAATATCTTGTTGCATAAATTGCCTTTTCCATGCTATTCATTTGAATTAAATACGTGACTTTCAAAAAGACACCATACAAAAAATTCCATAATTATTCAAAGTCACTCCAAAACAAGACTATTTGCCACACTAAATATACAACAAGGTATAAATAATGACGAAGAAAAAGGCCTTAATTACCGGAATCACGGGTCAGGACGGGGCATACCTTGCAGAGCTGCTCCTTGAAAAGGGCTACGAGGTGCACGGTATCAAGCGCAGGTCTTCCCTGTTTAACACTGACCGCATTGATCATCTGTACCAGGATCCTCATGAGCCCGAGCGCAATTTTATCCTGCACCACGGTGACCTTACAGATTCTTCAAGCCTTATTCATGTTATTGAAAAAGTGCAGCCTGATGAGGTCTATAACCTTGCAGCCCAGTCTCACGTTGCTGTTTCCTTTGAGGAGCCTGAATACACAGCGAATTCCGATGCCCTGGGCACACTGAGACTGCTTGAGGCAATTCGCATTCTGGGCCTTGCTGACAAGACCAGGTTTTACCAGGCATCAACTTCCGAGCTTTACGGCAAGGTCCGAGAGACTCCACAGACAGAGACCACTCCATTTTATCCCAGGTCACCCTATGCATGTGCAAAACTTTACTCCTACTGGATTACTGTAAACTACCGTGAAGCCTACGGCATGTACGCTTGCAATGGAATACTATTTAATCACGAGTCACCCCGCAGGGGGGAGACATTTGTCACCCGCAAGATTACCAGGGCACTTGCAAGGATCAAGCTTGGGCTACAGGACTGCCTGTATCTTGGGAATCTCAATGCAAAACGTGACTGGGGACATGCAAGGGACTATGTTGAGATGCAGTGGCTCATGCTGCAGCAGGATGAGCCGGACGATTATGTTATTGCAACCGGTGAACAGCACAGTGTAAGGGATTTTGTGAATGCTGCTGCACAGGAGCTTGATATGTCCATTACCTGGAAGGGTAGCGGGCTTGATGAAAAGGGATATGACCATAAGGGAAATTGCATAGTAGCTGTTGATCCGCGCTACTTCAGGCCCACTGAGGTTGAAACACTGCTTGGAGACCCTTCAAAGGCACGTGAGAAACTTGGCTGGACCCCCAAGACCAGTTTCCGGGAACTTGTGGCAGAGATGGCAAAGAGTGATCTTGAAGATGCTAAGCGTGACCAGCTTATGAAGAAACATGGCTATACTGTGTATGACCATAACCTAGATTGAGCGTTTCAAAATCTGGAAAATTATTTTTCAATGACATTAAAAGGAGTTATGTCAATTATAGCTTTCCAGTTTTGAAACCCTTCGGGATTGCCGTATTTACTGCATCTCCTTTGTCAGAGGAATTCCCATATAGCCGACTATTATGGGAATTCCTCTTTCGCGGATATGCAGCAAATCCGACAATCGCTCAATCTAGGCATAATGAATAGTATCTACTCACCCTGTGAGCAGATACATTGCATAAAACAAGACCATTCACTACGTTGATATGGATACAAAGCATTTCTGTTAATGAGAATTCATTCTGGAACAGGTGAGTAGTTACAATGAATAAACTCGGTGCAGCAATAAGAGGATTTTGGCTTAAATGAAACAGGACAGCCGGATATTTGTTGCAGGTCACAGGGGGCTTGCAGGCTCTGCATTTATGAGATGCCTTGAACGTGAAGGCTTTCATAATATTGTTACCCGGACACATTCAGAGCTTGACCTGATGGATCAGCAGGCGGTCGGGGCATTTTTTGCAGAGGAGAAGCCTGAATACGTGTTCCTTGCCGCTGCCAAGGTGGGTGGTATCCTTGCAAACAGTACATATCCTGCGGAGTTTATACACAACAATCTTGTTATACAGGATAATGTCATCCATGAATCTTGGCGTTCCGGCGTAAAACGTCTTGTATTCCTGGGCTCTTCCTGTATCTATCCACGGGAGTGTCCACAGCCAATCAGAGAGGATTATCTCCTTACAGGGCCACTGGAGCATACAAACAGGCCCTATGCCGTTGCAAAGATTGCCGGCATTGAGGAGTGCTGGTCTTATAACAGGCAGTATGGGACCGAGTTCATTGCGGTTATGCCTACCAACCTGTATGGCCCTGGAGATAACTATGATTTGCAGACCTCCCACGTGATGCCTGCAATAATCCGGAAGATGCATGAGGCAAAGGTGCAGGGCAAAAAGTCTGTGACACTGTGGGGTACGGGCAGCCCGCGGCGCGAGTTTCTGCACAGTGATGACATGGCGGATGCCTGTCTATTCCTGTTAAAAAATGACAGCGCAGTTTCATCACTCCTTGCCATGGATTCTCCGCCCCTTGTTAATATTGGTGCAGGAACAGATATTACCATCCGGGAGCTTGCAGAAAAGATCAAGAAGATCGTTGGCTTTCGGGGTGAAGTTGTGTGGGATGCTTCAAAACCCGATGGCACTCCCAGAAAACTCCTTGATGTCAGCCGTCTTGCAGAACTGGGGTGGCGCTACTCCATCTCTCTTGATGAGGGAATCAAGGATGCGTACAGGGATTTTCTTGAATCCCATGGCTGATTTTCCTCTGTTTTATTGCTAATGAAGACCATTCTCGGCATTTCAGCCTATTATCATGACAGTGCTGCAGCCCTGATTGTTGATGGTGCGGTTGCTGCCTCTGCACAGGAGGAGCGCTTCAGCAGAAAAAAACATGACGCCGGTTTTCCAGCTTCCGCAGTGAGGTTCTGTCTTGAGAGCCAGGGCATTGAGCTTTCCCAGGTGGATGCCATAGTCTTTTATGACAAACCTCTTACCAAGTTTGAAAGGCTTCTTGAAACATATCTTTCCTATGTGCCCGGGGGAATCAAGTCGTTTCTGGCTGCAATGCCAGTGTGGCTCAAGGAAAAGCTGCTTCTAAAGGCAACTCTTAAAAAAGAGTTTTCAGCTTTGAGCGGTATTTCAGTGAAGGCGTTACCAAGGCTTCTCTTTTGTGACCATCACCGTTCTCATGCTGCATCTGCATTCTATCCGTCACCCTTTGAGCATGCCTCTGTGCTCTGCCTTGACGGTGTAGGAGAGTGGGCCACAACATCTGCGTGGAGGGGAGATAACAACACCCTGACTCCCCTGTGGGAGATAGATTTTCCCCACTCACTTGGTCTTCTCTACTCTGCGTTCACCTATTACACAGGTTTCAAGGTAAATTCCGGTGAGTACAAGCTCATGGGCCTTGCCCCCTATGGACGGCCTGAATATGAAGCACTCATCAGGGATAACCTGATTGATGTCAAGCCAGATGGCACCTTCCGGCTTAACATGGATTATTTCAACTATGCCACCGGGCTTACCATGACATCTCCCCTATTCCATGATCTCTTCGGAGGCCCCCCACGTCAGCCCGAGTCGGAAATTACCCAGCGGGAGATGGATATCGCAGCCTCAATACAGGCGGTGACTGAAGACATCGTCCTGCGGCTCGCAAAGACCATGCGCAAGGAACTTGATATCCCAAACCTGTGTCTTGCAGGTGGTGTGGCCCTGAACTGTGTTGCCAATGGAAGGCTTCTGCGCAGTGGTACTTTTGACTCCATCTGGATTCAGCCTGCCTCGGGCGATGCCGGGGGGGCGCTTGGTGCAGCACTTGCCGTGTGGCACGAGTATCATGGAGTGGAAAGGGCAACCCGGCAGCCGGATTCCATGCAGGGCGCGTATCTTGGCCCTGCTTTTTCAAACAATGATATAAAAAGATATCTCAAGGGTATCAACGCAGTATTTTATGAATATGATGACGAAAAGCTGCTTCCTGAGACCGCCGGGCTTGTTGCTGATGAAAAGGTGGTGGGCTGGTTCCAGGGAAGGATGGAGTTTGGGCCAAGGGCCCTGGGGGCACGTTCGATTATAGGTGATGCCAGAAGCCCTTCCATGCAGTCCGTAATGAATCTCAAGATAAAGTACAGGGAATCATTCCGGCCCTTTGCTCCTGTGGTAAAGTATGACAAGGTCCAGGAATGGTTTGACCTTGATGTTCCAAGCCCCTACATGCTGATAGTTGCAGAAGTCAGGGAGGATAAACGGGTTGTCTCTCCGGGAGATTCTGAGCTCTTTGGCATGGAGAGACTGAACAGGGTCCGCTCCCTTATCCCGGCAGTGACACATGTGGATTACTCTGCACGGGTCCAGACAGTGCATCCGGATACCAATCCCAGGTTCTATCGTCTTCTTGATGAATTTGAATCTATTACCGGCTGTCCTGTTATGGTAAATACATCGTTTAATGTCCGTGGCGAACCCATCGTCTGCACCCCTGAGGATGCCTACCGATGCTTTATGCGTACCGAGATGGATGTCCTTGTTATGGAAAATATTATCCTTTTCAAGGAAGAACAGCCGGAGTGGAGTGAGAATGGGGATTGGCGCCAGGAGTTTGAACTGGACTGACAGGTGTAACTGTTCAGCGTATTGATGTTATGTTACTGAAGGTTGATAAATGGTCTTGTTTTTCCGTTCCGGTGAATAATTTCTTGTTTTTCTAAGGCTCGCTACGCCAAAATCGCGAAACTCGCTCGTCCCTCGCTCAAACAGACGCGATTTTCTGGCTGCGCTTCCCCAAGAAAAACTACGAAATTATTCAAAGTCACTCCAAAACAAGATCATTTATCACGCAATATAGATACCTACAGGTTATGGAAAATAAAAAGAAACAGGCCGTGCCTGACATAAAAGAGCTGCGAAATTTCGGTTTACTGGTAGGCGGGATATTTGCGTTTGTTTTCGGTCTGGCTCTCCCTGTCTGGCGGCATGGCAATATAAATTTGTGGTTCTGGTGTGCAGGATGCCTGATCATCCTTGGCGGTGTTGCTGTGCCCTCCCTGTTAAGCCCGTTTTATTCAGCCTGGATGAGGCTTGGGCATGTGCTTGGCTGGATCAATACCCGTATTATACTTGGAGTATTCTTTTATGGAATTCTTTGTCCGGCAGGGATGTTGATGCGGCTTTCAGGCAAGGATCCCATGCACCGCAAATTTGAGCCTGATGCCGACAGTTACAGGGTGGCATCCCGTATTCCGCCATCAACACACTTTGAAAGGCCTTTCTGATGTTTGATCTGCTTAAAGATTTATGGTCCTTCATGAAGGAGCGCAAGAAGTTCTGGCTTGCTCCAATAATACTGCTGCTTCTCATGCTTGGTGCGTTAATTGTCCTGACACAGGGGTCAGCAGTGGCGCCGTTTATATATACTCTGTTTTAAAATAGGCCGGTTGTGCTTTAATAAAAAGCTCCACAAAAGACTTGACAACCATTCCCTGCTCCATTATTTAGACCAGACTCAGTGTGATACCACTCACAAGGAAACCGTTTTTACGGCGGTAAATGCCTTCCAGGAAGACAATCCTTACAGGAAGTAGTCCAGTCGATAAAGTAATCATCCTATAAGTTACAGATTCGGTTTTAAGGCTTGAGTAGCGGAACAGCTTGCACATGCTTCTGTTTCTGTATGGATTTGTTTTGCTGTGTGAACGGGAAGACAGCAATTTAGATGAATAAAAAAATATATTTTGTTTCTGTCGAGGTGATAAAGACATGAAAAAAGACCCTGCCAAAGTGCGCAATATCGGAATCAGCGCCCACATTGACGCTGGCAAAACAACTCTTACCGAGCGTATTCTGTATTACACTCAGCGCATCCATGCCATTCATGACGTTAAGGGCAAGGACGGCGTTGGCGCAACCATGGACTTCATGGAGCTTGAGAAGGAACGCGGAATCACGATTACGTCTGCTGCCACATACTGCGAGTGGGATGATCATGAGATCAACATAATCGACACCCCTGGCCACGTGGACTTTACCATTGAAGTTGAGAGGGCGTTGAGGGTGCTTGACGGCGGAGTCCTGGTGCTCTGTTCTGTTGGCGGAGTACAGTCACAGTCCATCACAGTTGACAGGCAGATGGCACGCTACAAGGTTCCATGCGTTGCCTTTGTGAACAAGTGCGACAGGAGCGGTGCCAATCCCATGAAGGTAATTGACCAGCTCAGGGAAAAGCTAAAGCATAATGCCATTGCCATGCAGGTACCAATCGGGCTGGAGAATGAGTTCAAGGGTGTTGTTGACCTTGTCAGCATGAAGGCCATCTATTTTGAGGGAAGCCAGGGAGAGAAACTGAGAATTGACGAGATTCCTGCAGAGCTCAAGGATGAGGCTGAGGCAAGGCGTGAGGAGCTGATTGATGCGGCATCAATGTTCTCTGAAGAGCTCATGGAGGCAGCCCTGGAGGAGAATGTTACAGAGGAACTGCTTATTGATGCCATCAGGAAGGGAACCCTTGAGCGTGGCATTACCCCTGTATTTGTTGGCTCTGCCTACAAGAATACAGGTGTTCAGCCCCTGCTTGACGCAGTAACACGTTACCTGCCTGCTCCATCAGAGATTGAAAACCGCGCCCTTGACATGGATAATGACGAGGAGGAAGTTGTCCTCAAGACCGATCCTGATGCGCCTCTGGTAGCCCTTGCATTCAAGCTTGAAGAGGGCCGTTACGGGCAGCTTACATATATTCGCGTTTACCAGGGAACCCTCCGCAAGGGTGACACCATTGTAAATTCCAGGACTGGCCGCAAGGTAAAGGTGGGTCGCGTTGTGCGCATGCATGCGGACCAGATGGAGGATATCGAGTCCATCCCCGCAGGCTATATTGGGGCGCTCTTTGGCATTGACTGCGCCTCAGGTGATACCTTCTGCTCACCTGATATCAGGTACAGCATGACTTCAATGCACGTTCCTGAGCCTGTTATCTCCCTTGCCATTGTTCCGGAAGACAACAAGGCACAGCAGAACATGTCAAAGGCTCTGTCCAGGTTCAGCAAGGAAGACCCGACATTCCGTGTCCATGTGGACCATGAAACAGGCGATACCATTATCTCAGGCATGGGAGAGCTTCACCTTGAGGTGTATATCGAGCGCATGAGGCGTGAGTATAATGCCGCCGTTACCTCAGGTGCTCCCCAGGTTGCATACAGGGAGACCATCAGCCGCAAGGCAGAGTTCAACTACACCCACAAGAAGCAGACAGGCGGTTCCGGACAGTTCGGCCGTGTTGCCGGATATATGGAGCCTTTTGAAGATGGTGATTTTGAATTTGTAAACAATATTGTCGGTGGCGCAATTCCAACAGAGTTTATCTCCTCCTGTGAGAAGGGCTTCAGGGCCAGCATGGAGAAGGGTACCCTTCTGGGATTCCCTGTTACAGGCATCAGGGTTGTTATCAATGACGGTGCCGCACACTCCGTTGACTCCTCGGATATGGCATTCCAGGCTGCTGCACGTGGCGCCTTCCGTGAAGGTTTCAGCAAGGCAAAGCCGATTATTCTTGAGCCCATCATGAAGGTGGCTGTTGAGACACCAACTGAGTTCCAAGGCACTGTCATGGGTTCACTTAATCAGCGTCGCGGTATGATACTTGGCAGCCAGGATGAAGGCGATATGTGTGTAATTGAGGCAGAGGTGCCGCTCTCAGAGATGTTTGGTTACTCAACTGACCTTCGCTCAGGCACACAGGGCAAGGCACAGTTTACAATGGAGTTTGCCACATACCGCCAGGTGCCCAAGTCCATTGCAGAAGAGCTGATTAAAAAGGCACAGGAAGAGAAGAAGAAGGCTGCGTAATATGCGGAGTTTCCTGCCTTTTATTATTGAATATGCTGAATACCGCTATGACAAAAGGCTCCTGCCCTCATGCAGGGGCCACAGTGATCTATCTTCGGGAAAGGTCCATACACATGCTTAAAAATGATCTGATTTTACGTAATCCCCTTAGGCTGATAGCCAAGGATGAAGACAAAATCCTGGCAGAAGGCGAGTTTGGCGCAATTCTGGCCAAGGCCGGTGTTGGAAAGACATCATTTCTCGTGCAGCTTGCACTTGACAGTCTGCTGCGTCACAAGAACGTGCTTCATATCAGTCTGGACCAGCCTGTACGAAAGGTGTGCCTCTGGTACGAGGAGGTGTTTCACAACATTGCCAGGGAGTATGATATAAAAAACACCACCGAGCTTTGGGAGACAATCCTGCCCCACCGTTTTGTCATGACCTTTAATACAGAGGGATTTACAGTTGGCCGTCTTGAGGAAAGACTCAATGACCTTACGGAGCAGGGGATATTTTTCCCCCAGGTGGTGATGATTGACGGCCTTCCCTTTGATGATGAGGTAAGGGAGGCGTTGAGCGAGCTTAAGCTGGTGGCAAAGGAGCAGGGATTTCCTGTATGGTTTGCTGTAAAGGTGGCATCTGACGAGGATGTGGAAACCGGTATTCCCAAGACCATTCAGGGTGTTGATGACCTCTTTGAAACACTCACCAGCCTCAAGTCTGATGGCAAGGAGATTCATGTTAATGTCCTCAAGGGGCCTGGTGAAACAGGAAGGCTCTCCCTTGTGCTGGATCCTTCGACTCTGCTTATTAAAAATCGTATGTAATTGTGCAGTGCATTCACTTTAATAAAGGTTGGTAAATGGTCTTGTTTTTCCGTTCCGGAATAAGACCATTTGCCATGCTGAATAGATACAAAAAATGATTAAAGGCTGTTACCATAACATAAATGGTTGCAGCCTTTTTTGTTTTTGGGTGCTATAAAATAGCAGGCGCATATTCAGCAGAACTCACAATCACACAATCTATGAGGATTGTAACTGGAATCCGCAATGACAGTAAATGAAGACTTGGTCAGGTTAGAGGGGGTTCAGATCGACATCCGGGGACAGGAGAGGTCCAGAGGCTGGACCCCCCTTGTGCGGGATGTGTCCTTTTCTGTAAAAAGTGGTGAGAGCGTATGCCTTGTTGGTGAGTCCGGGTGCGGAAAGAGTATTACATCGCTTTCTGTCATGGGGCTTCTTTCCCCTGCGCTCTTTCGTGTTGCATCAGGGGATATAATTTTCAGAAACAGGAGCATTCTTCCTGAGGATGAGGTGCGCAAGGTCAGGGGCGCCGGGATTGGCATGGTGTTTCAGGAACCCATGACAGCACTTAATCCTGTTTTTACCATTGGTTCCCAGATATCCGAGGCTATCAGGATTCATATGACACACCTGGACAGCAGCCAGGTTGAGGACAGGGTGCGGATGTTACTTGCCCAGGTAGGCATGCCTGATCCAGAAAGGGCTGCCCTTTCATATCCTCACCAGTTATCCGGGGGCTTGAGGCAGCGTGCCATGATAGCCATGGCTCTGTCCTGCGATCCTGCCCTTCTGATTGCAGATGAACCCACAACTGCACTTGATGTTACCATTCAGGCACAGATACTTGATCTGATTGCAAGGCTTCAGGAGGAAAGGGGGCTTGGCCTGCTGCTTATTACCCACAACCTGGGAGTTGTTGCCCAGATTGCAAAGAGGGTGCTGATCATGTATGCAGGACGCATTGTGGAAGAGGCCCCTGTGACTGATATATTCCGAAAGCCCCTTCACCCCTACACACAGGGGCTGCTTGCCTCTGTCCCCTATTCCTCTGCTGTGACTGACAGAACCAGGCTCCATTCAATTCCCGGCAGTGTGCCGCCGCTTGACGCCATACCCCCAGGATGTGCATTTCAGGAAAGATGTTCAAAGGTGATGGAGATATGCAGGAGGGATGTCCCGGAACTTAAAAGTGTGGGTGAAGGGCGGAGGTGTGCATGTCATCTGTGGTGATATTTATACCAAAGCAGCTCAAAGCTGGAAGCTCAAGGCTCAAAGTACGAGCTTGATTTTCTTGTTCAGAGTCTGGTTTAATTCTTTGAGCCATCAGCCAACTGCCTGATCCTGCTTTTTATATATGCCCTTTGCAAAACCGCCTTGAGCTCTTCATCCTTTACCGGCTCTGTCACTGCTTTTGCATGCTGGTCAATGTCTTGCTTTTCCGATTCAGGAATCTTTTCTGGCTTGATGCATACGGTCTCGCTATTAGTTTTCGGGGCAGATGTGGTTGCAGCATGACTCTTCCGCACCTGATCAATATTTTCCATTGTAAAGTGCAGGTCCCGTACCATGCTTTCAGGGGGCAGGGTGCGGTTTATTGCCTCAAGCAGCATTAGTTTCTGAAGGGATAGCTGCTGCATCCAGACCGAATCTGAAACCGCTACTACCAGTACGTCCCGCTCCTTGAATTTCATAGGCCATGAGTGTCTGGCTATTGCCTCTCCTGCAATCTCAGGCCATTGCTGCCAGATGGTATTTCGCGACAGCCTTTTCTGCCACCTGTACCGCGTGGCAAGACCGTCCAGAAGCGAGCCTATTTGGACAGGTGATGAAGACATTGATGATTTATACTTTGAGATCTATCTGCTGTACAGTTCCTGCAGAACCGTCTTCTCTCAGGAAGAATCCGGTTGAGCGGATTTTGCCAAGAAGGTTGTTGGCACTGTCCTTCATGTCAAATGGAGAGTCGGCCTTTCCAAGAAAGATTGCCCCGATACCAGCTTTGCCAAGGGCAAACAGCCTGTTGCTGCCATCAGGCTCCCTTGACCAGATACGAAGTTTTTTAAAGATGGAATCGTTTTCATCTATGAAGTTATTTCCGTCTTCATCATAACGGGCAAGTTCTTCAAATCCGTCTCCGCTAAGTGCTCCAAAGAGTTCCGAACCGTTATTTATAATGCCGTCACCGTTGCGGTCAAGGGCAAGAAAGCCCGAGCCTGGCTGCAGGAAGGGGATCTGTTCATTGCGTCCGTCAACATCTATGTCAAAGGAGAACTCTTTATGGGTCAGTTCAGCGGCAACTCCGGAAAAGTTTACGGCAAGAGGGTCTTTCAGTGCCTCTCCTGCACGGAGCTGGATATGCTGTTCTGAGTAAAACTCGTATGTCATGCTGAGGCTTACGGAAAAATCTATCTGTTGCCCATCAGCAGTGGTGATGGAACCTGCGGCTGAAAAATCCAGTGACTGGTATTCGTAATATGACTGGTATGAGTCATAAATGAGGCCGAATCCACCTTCTTCTGCAGGGGATGCATCACCTTGTGCTGTCTTGGAACCGTTTTCTTCAGGTGACTGGGACAGCAGCTCATCAGGTGACACCACCTCTATCTTTTTCCCTGTGAGTTTCTCAATCATTGCCTTCAGGATATCCAGCTTCAGATCCTCCACTGCATCTGGACGAGTGGATGCCGGTTCGGCAACTTTCTGTGCGGCATCGGGCCTGGATGCCTTGTGACCAAGAGACAGTTTGACAGCACCGTGCTTGCCTGCTGTTATCTGCTCCTCGGCAGCTTTTCTAAGACTCCCATCGCCATTTCCACGTATGGTGCTATGGGGCTGCTTTCGGTTCCAGGTGGTGAGGGATTCGTGTTTTTCGTTTTTGACAAGTGCGGAGATTTCCGCGCCTAACTGGACAGATGAGCTTGCGATTTTCATGACGTGCCTTCCTTGGCTGAATTTGAGAATTTTAGAAAGTCATCCCTTGACTGTGTATTATGTGAATCGGCACATCATGTTGATATCTTGAATGTTTGGGGTTCACCATTTCAATAGTAAAAAAAAATGTTTTGTCTAAAAATAATTGAAAGTTGAACGCTCAAGGCTCAAGCCTGAGAGGATAAAGGTGAATCGCAAAGAACGCTGAGGAAGTAACGGGTTTTGACTGTTCCCTGTCGGGATGGCAGCCAGGAAAGAAACAATTTTCTTGGCGTTGTTCTTTGTGTTCTTGGTGTCCTTGAGCGAAGCGGGCGGTAAAAAGACGGCTCAATGCATGGGTTAGGCCTTGCGGTTAATGCCGAAACGCTGAGGCCTGATTACCATTTCTGTTATTACACTTCCCTCCTTACCTGCGGATATTATCTGTCTCACGGCTTTTGCTACGGTTTCAGGCTCGAGGACGGTGTCCGGTTGATCATCAGGTTCAAAATCCAGGTTATTAAAAAAATTGGTGCGGGTCAGATCCGGCATGATGCATGCCACCTTGACTCCTGTACGCCTTGTCTCCTCAAAGAGGCTGCGGGAAAAGTGCAGAAGCCCTGCCTTTGTGGCAGCATAGGCACAACCTCGCGGCGCAGCATGGATGGCGGTTATTGAAGCAATGTTTATTATAAATCCCTTGGTGGCACGTATGGATCTTAAAAAAATGTTTGAAAGCATAACAGGTGTCTCAAGGTTAAGGGCAATCATGGTGTGAATGGCTGAAGCGGAAATTTCTTCATGGGGAGCAAAGGCGCCCATGCCTGCGCAGTTTAGAAGCAGGTGAATTTTTCGCCCTGTAGCCTTGTTAATTGCAGAGCATGTTTTTTGTGTGGCATGGGTGTCTGTGAGGTCACAACGGCATGGAGTGTAGGTTCTGTCTGTGAATTCTTCCACTACAGGTTCTCTTGAAATGCCAAAGACCCTCCATCCCTGGTCTAAGAGCATTTTAGTGCATGCCCTGCCTATGCCTGAAGATGTTCCGGTAACAACTGCAGATTTCATTTTAACTCAGTTACATACCTTATGGGAAAGACTAAATGATCAATGCGCAAAAGGAATTGATGAGTAAGGATACGGTGTTGAACTGTTTATGTCAAAAGGATGTGTCGTGTGGAGTTGCTTAATGTGGTAAAAACGGCAGTGGTTGAGATAACTTGTCATAATAGCTATACTGACCATAACACCTAATTGCGTTCCTGAAGTGCATATTGTGTTTTGATTTCAGTTTGAGGCAATTTCTGCTAATAGAGGCTTAAGGGAGAGATTTTATGGAAGGTCTGGGAATTACAGTTACCGAACACTTGCTTATTCATCAGAAACAGATACCAATGGCAACAGGAAAGTTTACCCGTCTTATGGGTGAGCTTATCTTTGCGGCAAAAATCATCTCAAGAGAGGTGAACAAGGCCGGGCTTGTGGATATCCTCGGGCTGACTGGCGAGATAAATGTCCAGGGAGAGCAGGTAAGAAAGCTTGATGAGTTTGCAAATCATGTGCTGATTCACCGGATGAAGCAGTCCGGTCAGCTCTGTGCAATGGCCTCAGAGGAGAATGCCGACATAATAGAGGTGCCGGACAACATGCCCAAGGGCAAGTATCTGCTGATTTTTGATCCGCTGGATGGTTCTTCAAATATTGATGTAAATGTTAACATAGGCACCATATTCTCCATTCACAAAAAGACCAGTGACCGCACCTACGTAACTGTGGATGATTTTTTAAGGTACGGGTCGGAACAGGTGGCAGCCGGCTATTTTCTCTATGGTCCGAGCACCATGCTGATATTTACCACAGGCAGCGGCGTTGATGGATTTACCCTTGACCCCTCAATAGGAGAGTTCCTGCTCTCACATCCGGACATCAAGATGCCTGAAAGCGGCAACATCTACTCCATAAATGAATCATACACCTGTTACTGGGATGACACCACCAGGAACATGGTGAACTATTTCAAAAGCCCCGATAATCACTTGGGTAAACCGTACGGCGCCCGGTATATAGGTTCACTTGTTGCAGATTTTCACAGAAATCTCTTTTATGGCGGAATATTCATGTATCCTGCAGATACCAGGGACCCTGCAAAGCCAAGGGGCAAGCTGCGGCTGCTCTGCGAGGCTGCTCCCCTTGCCTTTGTGGCAGAACAGGCAGGCGGGGCTGCAACTGATGGCAGTAAGCGCATCCTTGACATAAAGGCAGAGGAGCTGCACCAGCGGGTTCCCCTGTTTATCGGCAGTAAAAATGATGTGGCCAGAGCTACAAATCTTATGAATGGCGGCGACGGGTCGCTATAATAGCTGAAAGCTCAAAGCTCAAAGCTCAAAGTCTAAAAGACAAAAACTGAACCGCGAAGGACGTGAAGCGGGGGGTGAAGAAGCTAAAAGTGAAAAGCTAAAAGTGATGGATTCGTAAAAAGTCAGCAACGGACTTTAGTGTTATTTCAGAAAAATTATGGGCGTATGCGCTTTTAGTTTATTTTTCTGTCTTGTTATGGTCTTAAGACCCTATCGAATGGTTATATTCAA